>NZ_JAUOSD010000012.1:0-143022 GCF_030548265.1 Marinovum sp. 2_MG-2023
GGCTTTGCTTCCAGGCCCCACGGTGACACTTCTGCTTTGCAAACCCGGTGACATTTCAACTTGGTTGCAACAGGGTGAAATCTGGAACACATTCCTTCACCGCTTTGAACAAGGGGGCGTCGCGCGGGCCATCGCCTGGGCGGAACCCAATCCACCACAGGCGATAAGCCCCGACACCCGTTTCACCCCGGCCTCAGGTCTGATCAGGTCAGCCCGCGATCTCACCGGTTCCAAAACGATCGCGAAGAATGTTCTTTTGCACCTTGCCCATCGTATTGCGCGGCAGCTCTGGACAGATCACCAGCTTGCGGGGGTGTTTGAACCGCGCGAGGCTTTGTTCACATGCGGTCTGGATTGCCGCCAGATCCGGCGTCTGCCCCGGTTCGGGCACGACAATGCCCACCACGCTTTCGCCAAAATCCGCATGTGGCACGCCGATCACTGCGCTTTCCAACACGCCGGGCTGGGCATCCAGCACCAATTCGATTTCCTTGGGGTAAATATTGTAGCCGCCGGCGATGATCAGATCCTTGTTGCGCCCGACAATGGTGACATAGCCATCCTGATCGACAATGCCCAAATCGCCGGTGATGAAAAACCCTGTGTCGCGCAGCTCTGCGGCGGTTTTCTCGGGCATTTGCCAATAGCCCTTGAACACATTTGGTCCACGCACCTCTATCTGGCCAACCTCGCCCCGCGGCAGGGCAACGCCGGTTTCGGGATCGGTGACCTGCAATTCAACCCCGGGCAAAGGCATGCCCACCGTCCCGGCCCGCCGGTCGCCGTCATAGGGGTTTGAGGTGTTCATATTGGTTTCGGTCATGCCGTACCGTTCCAGAATTCGGTGACCTGTGCGTGCCTCAAACCGTTGATGGGTTTCGGCCAGCAGGGGCGCGCTGCCGGAAATGAACAACCGCATATGCGCGCTGGCCGCCCCGGTGAAGCGCGGATCATCCAGCAACCGGGTATAGAAGGTCGGCACCCCCATCATCGTGGTGGCACGCGGCAATTCGGCCAGCATGACATCAAGATCAAATTTGGGCACAAAAATCATCTGCCCCCCGGCCAGTGCGGTGATGTTCGACGCCACAAAAAGCCCATGGGTGTGGAAAATTGGCAGGGCATGCAGCAACACATCATCCGCCGTGAACCGCCAGGCCGCGACCAGAGTTTGCGCATTGGACAGCAGATTGCCCTGCGTCAACATCGCGCCTTTGGACCGGCCGGTTGTGCCCGAAGTATAAAGCAGCCCGGCCAGATCATCTATATCACGGGCGACGGTGTCGAAATCACCGGGCTGGTCGGCGGCCGCGCTTGGCAGGCTGCCGCTGCCATCCCCATTCAGGGACAGGAATTGTGCACCGGTTTTCGCCGCCAATGGGGCTAGCCCCGCTTCGGCGGCACCATCGCCCACCACCAGCCGCGCGCCGGAATTTTCGATGAAATATCCCAGTTCGCTTTCGGTATAGGCGGTGTTGAGCGGCAGAAACACGATCCCCGCCTGCACACAGGCCGCATAAAGCGCCAGCGCCTCAGGGCTTTTCTGGACCTGGGCCGCAAGCCGATCGCCCGGCACAAGCCCGGCTTTTACCAGCGCATGGGCAAACCGTGCAGCGGTGATCAAAAAGCGGTCGTAGCTCCAACTCTCGCCGCCCGGCACCGTCAGAAATGGGGATGTCTTGCCTTTGTGGGCACCAAACAAGTGATCATATAGCGGGTTCAATGCAGAGCTTCCTTTTCAACTTTGGGCGTCGCCGCCGCTGCCAGAGTATGCACATCCGGCGTGGCGGCAATGGTGCGCGCGGTCGCAAAACTGTCGTGGTTCTGGGCCACACGCGTCAGATCGTAAAGATAATTGACCATCACCCCCGCCGATTGCCGCAGCCCCTTGTCCGAGGTATCCGCCGCCGCATGCAGCGCACAGATCTGCGCTCCATTGCCAAGATGGAACCGCGCGACCGGATCAATCGGCTGGCCGTCGGGGCGTTTTTCCAGGATCAGGTAACGCGCCGCCAATTGCCGCATCTGGAGATCATCATCCGGGTCATGCGGGATGTCCTGCGCCGCAAGCCAGTTTTGAAAGCCCGGCAAGGGCGACAGGGTGACAAAGGTCGCAAGCGTCGGAACCTCTGCTGAAAGGTCGGCGGCCACCTGTTTGATCAGGAAGTTGCCAAAGGAAATCCCCGCCAAGCCGGCCTGACAATTGGAAATCGAATAAAACACCGCCGTGTCGGCCTTGTCAGCCGCTAGAGCTTCGCCCTGGACCGCCAAAAGTGCCTGGATTGAATCGGGGGTGCCCTGGGTCAAGGCCACCTCGACAAAGATCAGCGGCTCATCCGGCATGGCCGGGTGGAAAAAGGCAAAACAGCGCCGGTCTGCCGGTTTCAATCGGCGGCGCAGGTCATCCCAACTGCCGATGGCGTGCACGGCCTCATAGGCAATGATTTTCTCCAGAACCGCCGCCGGACTTTGCCAATTGATCGAGCGCAGCACAAGGAACCCGCGGTTGAACCAACTGGCAAACAGATGGCGGAAATCCAGATCAAGCGCCATCAGGGCATCATCCCCGGCCCCAAGCCGCAACAGATCGGCCCGCATCTGCACCAAAACCCGCGTCGCCCCCGGCACCTGGTTCAAGCGGCGGATCAATTCCTGGCGCGGCGCTTCGGCCGAGGCAAGAAAACGCCGATAAGACGCTTTGCCCGGCTCGGCAACATAGCTGTCCAGCGCGGCCCTGACCGTTTCGGGGTGGATGTCCATATTGGCGGCCAGATGGTGAAAAAAGGCGCGCTTTTCCGCATCTGTCCATCGGCCATAGCGATCCAGCAGGGTATGCGCCATGGCCTGGCCAGACACCTCTCCGGTCGCCCCGATCAGATCTTTGGTCAAATCCTGCATGCTGCGGCCATCCGGCTCTAATGCACCCATGCGGTGGCGCCGTTCAAACAATGTGGAAAGCAGATCCACCAAAAGGGTCATGTCGCGCACTCCGTCCAAGGTTGGTCCGGGATTGGCCCCCTGCCGACCGCGCATCATTTGCGGAATCGGCGGCCCCACCGGGTTGGAATTGCCGGTAATCAAACATCAACGTTATTCAAAGTCAATCAGATTGTATGCAATCTGGTCGGGATTGCGTTCCACGCCAGCATATGCGACTTACAATCCATGGACCGAACCCGCCCCGATGTGATTGCTGCGGCGATCGAACAGCTGATATTTGACGGCACCTTTTGCGACGGTGACCGCATGGACGAGGTGCAATTGGCGGACCGGTTTCTGGTCTCGCGCACGCCGATCCGCGAGGCGTTGAACCGATTGGCGCATTCTGGATTGGTGGAACATGTGCCGCGCCGTGGGGTTTTCGTGCGCCAGCCGGGCCCGGTGGAACTGATGGAAATGTTCGAAGTCATGGCCGAGCTGGAGGCGATCTGCGCCCGCTATGCCGCAAGCCGAATGACTGACGCGGCGCTGGTAGATCTGCGCGAGGCCAATCAGCGCTGCACACAGGCGGCAGAGGCCAATGACCCAGACGCCTATTACAGCCACAATGAAGCATTTCATCAGTTGATTTATGCAGCGTCGTGCAATGGTTTTCTGGAGGGCGAGGCACGCAAGCTCCAGCGACGCTTGCAACCGTTTCGGCGGCTGCAATTGTCACTTCGTGGCCGTATGGCGCAATCTTTGTCTGAACATGATGCGGTGCTTGACGCCCTCAGCCGGGGCGACGCGGCAGAGGCAGGCCGCGCATTGCACAGCCATGTCGCGATCCAGGGTGAAAAATTTCACCATCTCAAAGCCATTCTGAGCGACAAGCGCCCGCCACGCTCCGGTACAGATCCACAGCGTGGCTGATCCCGGCGGATCTTAACCTCGGACAGCAAGTCCAGGGATCAAAAGACCCGCCGCTGGGTTATGTCCCATCCGGCGCACCATCCAGGGCCCGGTCCAGATGCGTGTAACCGCCATCGACAAACACCCATTGCCCGGTGGTGTGCCCCGCGCGGGGCGACAACAGGAACACAACCTGATCCGCCAATTCCGCCGGCAGGGTCATCCGATGGCCCAACGGAATCCGCCGGGTGATTTCCGCCAGCTGCGCCTGCGGCTCGTCAAAGGTTTTGATCCATCGCTCATATAGCGGCGTCATGCTTTCGGCCGGGATGACCGCGTTCACCCGAACGCCCTCTGCGGCCAGCGCCGCCGCCCATTCCCGCGTCAGGGCCAGCTGCGCGCCCTTGGCCGCGGCATAGGCCGAGGTATTGCCCTGCCCGGTGATCGCGGTCTTGGACGACACATTGACAATCGCGCCCTGCGTTTTGCGCAGATGCGGCACACAGAGATGCGCCATGGTGTAGTAATGCGTCAGGTTGTTGTCGATAGAGGCGCGAAACGCCTCTGGGCCCGCGTCCAGACCGATGCTGTCGTTGGCGCCGGCGTTGTTGACCAGACCGTCAATCCGGCCAAATTCTGCCAGAACCTGATCCACCGCCCGGCGGCATTGGGCATCCTCGGTCAATTCGGTCAGGATGATCATCGCCCTTGGGCTTTTGGCCCGGATCTCTGTGACAAAATCCGGGTCAGCGGGGCTGCGGCACAGGATGACCGGGATTGCCCCCTCCTGTGCCAGTGAGGTCGAAATCGCCGCACCAATGCCCGATGCCCCGCCGGTGACCAAAACCACCCTGCCCTGCAATCCCAGATCCATTCAAACGTTCCCTTTGAACGTATATTCCGCCAGCGACGCCGCCTTCATTTCGATCGAAAAGCCCGGCATTTCCGGCGGCATATAGGCCGCGTTCTGAATCCTGCAGGGGTCAAGGAAATGTTCGTGCAGATGGTCGACAAATTCGATCACCCGGCCCTCACGCGTGCCGGAAATGCAGAGATAGTCGATCATCGACATATGCTGCACATATTCACAAAGCCCGACGCCCCCGGCATGGGGACAGACCTTCAGATCGTATTTCGCCGCCATCAGCATGACCGCCAGAACCTCGTTCAGACCGCCCATGCGGCAGCTGTCGATCTGCACCACGTCAATGGCACCACGCATGATCAACTGTTTGAAAATAATGCGGTTCTGGCACATTTCGCCCGTGGCGACCTGTACCGGGGCTATGGCTTCGCGGATCTTGCGGTGGCCTTCGATATCATCCGGGCTGGTGGGTTCTTCGATGAACCACGGATTGACGAAAGACAATTTCTTGACCCAGTCAATGGCTTGATCGACTTCCCACACCTGATTGGCGTCGATCATCAGGTTGACGTCCGGCCCGCATTCATCACGCGCGATGGTCAGGCGGCGGATGTCATCTTCCAGATCGCGACCGACCTTCATTTTCACATGTTTGAACCCGGCATCCACCGCCTCGCGACAGAGACGGCGCAACTTGGCATCGTCATAGCCCAGCCACCCGGCAGAGGTGGTGTAACAGGGATATCCCTCGGCCTTGAGCGTGGCGATGCGATCGGCCTTGGTCGCGGCCTGTTTTGTCAGGAACTCCAACGCCCATTCCGGGGTGATGCAATCGGTCAGATAGCGGAAATCAATGCAGCGCACCAATTCCTCGGGCGTCATGTCCGCGACCAGTTGCCAAACCGGCTTGCCCGCCTCTTTGGCCCAGAGATCCCAGGCCGCATTGACCACCGCGCCGGTGGCAAGGTGGATCGCGCCCTTGTCCGGGCCGATCCAGCGCAGCTGGCTGTCAGAGGTCACATGCCGCCAAAACCGCCCCATATCGGCAGCGATCCAATCGGTCTCCAGCCCCACAACCAAGGGACGCAGCGCCGCAATCGCGGCGGTACAGATTTCGTTGCCGCGCCCAATGGTAAAGGTCAGCCCGTGACCTTCGTGGGCGCCGTCGGTTTCCAATACCACATAGGCGGCGGAATAATCCGGGTCGGGGTTCATCGCGTCAGAACCATCCAGCGATTCTGACGTAGGAAACCGCACGTCAATCGTGCGCAGACCGGTGATCGTGCTCATGACATCGCCCCGCGCACATTCTGTCGTTGCGTGCCCAGCTTTTCGATGCCCAGCTCCATCACTTCGCCGCCCTTCAGATACACAGGCGGTGTTTGCCCCATGCCAACGCCGGGCGGTGTGCCGGTCGAAATCACATCACCGGGCTGCAACGACATGAAGCGCGAGCAATAGGAAATCAGGAACGGCACCTTGTAGACCATCGTCGCGGTGGTGCCGTTTTGATAGCGCTTGCCATCGACATCGCACCACATGGCCAGATTGTCGAAATCGCCAACCTCGTCCGGGGTCACCAACCATGGCCCGGTCGGCCCAAAGGTGTCACAGCCCTTGCCCTTGTCCCAGGTGCCTTCGCGTTCGATCTGAAATTCGCGTTCGGACACATCGTTGACCACACAGAA
This sequence comes from Marinovum sp. 2_MG-2023, assembly GCF_030548265.1. NCBI lineage: Bacteria > Pseudomonadati > Pseudomonadota > Alphaproteobacteria > Rhodobacterales > Roseobacteraceae > Marinovum > Marinovum sp. 2_MG-2023. Next base: position 6,385 of record NZ_JAUOSD010000012.1, read on the forward strand.
CCCGGCCACATGGCTCAGCGCGTCAGCCTCGTCGATATAGCTGCCGGCCTTGCCGATCACGACGCCCAGTTCGACCTCCCAATCGGTCTTGACCGATCCGCGCGGGATTTGCACATCGTCGTCCGGGCCGACAACCGCCGAGGTCCATTTGTTGAAAATCACCGGCTCTTTTGGAATGGCCAATCCGGTTTCGGCGGCATGGTCCGCGAAGTTCAGGCCAATGCAGATGAATTTTCCAATGCCCGCCACACAGGGCCCAAGCCGCAGATCCTGTTGCGGCACGCCGGTCACAACCGGCAAGGCCTGAATGTCCATCGCCGAAATCTCGGCCAGTTTTTCCGGCAACAGCGCCGCCCCGGCGAGATCGGGCAGAATGCCGCTCAGGTCGCGCACCGCACCGTCAGCGTCCAACAGGCCGGGTTTTTCTTGCCCTTTGGGGCCATAGCGTAAAAATTTCATCGGGCCTCGCGCTCCATCTGGGGGAAATCATAGAAAATGGGCGGCCACCGACCGGCCGCCGCCCTTGGTGTGTCTTGATCAATCGTAAAGGACGGCCGCGATTTCCGGGTCGTCGATGTTGCTGGCGTCGTAGTAATAGAAGCCAGTGTCGATGGTTGCCGGGACGGTTTCGCCCTTGGTCGCCATAAGCGCGGCCTTGACGGTTTCATACCCAATGCCAACCGGGTTCTGGGTGATCGCGCCCGCCATCAGACCAGAGCGGATTGCATCCTTTTGCGCCGCGCCGCTGTCGTAACCGATGATGGTGATGCCCTCGGCGCCGCTTTCGCGCACGCCATTGACCACGCCAATCGCCGAACCTTCGTTGGTGCCAAACATGCCTTTGAGATCGGGATTTGCGATCAGAATGGATTTGGCGATTTCGGTCGATTGAAGCTGATCCCCCGCGCCGTATTGAACGGTCACGATCTCGATATCAGGATAGGCTTCTTCGATCCGGTTGACGAACCCATCGCGACGGTCGATGCCGGTGCGGCTGGTCTGGTCATGGGCGATGACGGCAACCTTGCCCGCGCCGCCGATGAATTCGGCCATTTTGTCCGCCGCAAGTCCGGCCGCCGCAATGTTGTCGGTGGTGGCTGTGGCCACCGGAATGTCGCTGTCGACACCGCTGTCAAAGGCGACAATCGGAATGCCGGCGTTCTGGGCCTGACGCAACAGCGGGATTGCCGCCTGGCTGTCGAGCGCGGCAAAGCCGATGGCAGCCGGATTCTTGGCCAACGCGGCGGCCAGCATGTCGATCTGGCGATCAACCTGGGCTTCTGTATCCGGGCCTTCGAAGGTGACTTCGATGCCGAATTCCTCGGCTGCCTGATCGGCACCGGCCTTTACCGCCTGCCAGAATTGGTGCTGGAACCCTTTGGAAATCAGCGGGATATAGACCGTGTCCTGGGCCTGGGCCAGGCCCGTGGTCAGCACCAGCGCAGTGGCACTCAGCGTGCCCATCAATGTGCGTCTGTTCAGCATGTTGTTTCCTCCAATGAAATGTTGTCGTCTGTGTGATCGCAGGCGTTCATCGCCGTTCTTGTTTTTGATTATGCGGATTTGTTGCGTCGGACCTGATCGGCATAGACCGCCAGAATGATGATCGCGCCGGTCACCACGGTCTGCCATTCCTGTGCCACCGACAGAATGCGCAACCCGTTGGTCAACACCGCCATGATCAGCGCGCCGATCAGGGTGCCAAGGATGGTGCCGCGCCCGCCCGCCAGAGATGTGCCACCAATCACCACAGCGGCAATCGCCTCCAGCTCATAGCCAAGCCCCAGGGCCGGCTGGGCAGAATTCAACCGCGAGGCAATCAACAGGCCGCCTATGCCGACGATCGCGCCGGACAGGCTGTAGATCGCGATCTTCCACCAATCTGTGTTGACGCCCGAAAGCCGCACGGATTCCTCGTTGCTGCCAAGCGCAAAGCAATAGCGCCCCAGAACCGTCCTGCTCAGGACATAGGCCGCCGCCCCTGCCACCACGAACAGGATCAGCACGCCGTTGGGAATGGGCAAGCCGGGAAACACCGCGCCAATCAATGACCCGCGCGAGATCAGATCAAACCCCGGGGTGTCGTTGAAATAGATTGGCCGCGTGCCGGAAATCACCAGGCTCAACCCCTTGAGGATCAACATCATGCCAAGCGTGGCAATGAAGGGCGGGATTTTCATCTTGGCCACAAAGGTGCCCGAACAAAATCCACAGAAGGCCCCGGCGCCAATCGCCGTCACAACCCCAAGCGGCAGCGGCATTCCCAATTTGGTCAGCACCACCCCGGTCATCACTGCGGTAAAGGTCATCAATGTGCCAACCGACAGATCAATGCCGCCGGTGATGATCACCAATGTCGCCGCCACCGCCAACACGCCGTTGACCGAAGTCGCCTGCAAAATCGCAATGATATTCGCGGTTTGCATGAAGTTGGGTGAGGCCAGGCTGAACCCCAGAAGCAGGATCAGCAGGCTGGCAAAGGCCAGCAGTTTTTGATGCGCGCCGGATGCGGCAAGTTTGGCAAATGCGCCTTTTGGTGCGTCGGTATCGGTTGCGGTCATTGGACAGCCTCCCCTGTTGCGGATGGGTCTCGCATGGTTTGCGTCGCCAATTTCATGATGCTTTCCTGGGTCGCCTCGGACCGGTCGAGAATGCCGGTCAGCGTGCCTTCGCACATGACAGCAATCCGGTGGCTAAGGCGCAGAACCTCTGGAAGCTCGGATGAAATCACGATGATGGCGCGGCCCTGCGCCGCCAGATCCAGCAAAAGTTTGTAGATCTCCGCCTTGGCACCGACATCAATGCCACGCGTCGGTTCGTCAAAGATCAACACATCGCAATCGCGCAGCAGCCATTTGGCAATCACCACTTTTTGCTGATTGCCCCCTGACAACAGCCGCACTTCCTGACGATCGGACGGCGTGCGAATGCCCAATTGGGCGATGTAATCATTGGCGGTCGTGCGCATCGCCGCTTCGTCCAGCACCCCAACACCTGAGGTAAAGCGATCCAGACTGGCCATGGCCACATTGGCGCGCACATCCATGCCGGTCGCCAGACCAAAATGTTTCCGGTCCTCAGACAGATAGCCAATGCCGGCGGCAACGGCATCAGCCGGGCTTTTGATATCAACCCGATGGCCGTGCACCTTGATCGTGCCCGCAGCCCGGGGATCAGCACCAAAGATGACCCGCGCAACTTCCGTGCGGCCCGCGCCCATCAACCCGGCGAACCCCAGGATCTCGCCTTTGTGGACCTTGAACGAGACATCCTTGACCACCCGGCCACGGGTCAGGCCGGTGACCTCCAGCGCGATGTCGTTTTGATCGACCTGCGGAAGGTCAAGCGCGCCATCGCCCAGCTCACGCCCCACCATCATCGAAATGATCTCGGAAATCGGGGTTGTGGCGGCCTCGACCGTGCCAACCGTTTCGCCGTCGCGCATCACCGTCACCCGGTCGGCAATCTGCTTCAGCTCGTCCATCTTGTGGCTGATATAGATGATGCCCACGCCTTCGCTGCGCAGCTTGCGGATGATGGTGAACAGATCGGCAATCTCGGCATCGTTCAACGCGGCGGTCGGTTCATCCATCACCAGAATATGAGAGCGATAGCTCAGCGCCTTGGCGATCTCGACCATTTGCTGCATTGCAACGGTCATCTGATGGATCGGCGTGCGCGGATCGAGCGCGAGGTTAATTTGTGAAAATATTTCAGCGGCTTGTGCGTTCAACGCCGCCTCGTCCAGCCGCCCGAACCGCAAACGCGGCTCGCGACCGATAAAGATGTTTTGCGCTGCGGTCAGGTCGTTCATCAGGCTCAGTTCCTGATGAATGATCCCGACGCCCGCGTCCTGTGCCGCCCGTGGCCCATCGAATTCCACCAGCTTGCCGTCAACCTCGACCGTGCCGCCATTGCGGGAATAGACCCCGGACAGAATTTTCATCAGCGTTGATTTACCGGCGCCGTTTTCGCCCATCAACGCATGCACCTCGCCCGCGCGCAGATCGAAACGCACGTTTTTCAAGGCATGCACGCCGGGAAAGCGTTTTTCGATGCCTTCCATGGCTACAAGAGTTTTCATTTTGCGTATCCCCTCCCCGGTGCGCGATCAGATCGTGACACCACCGTCGACAAGAAAGGCCTGCCCGGTGACAAACTTGCTGGCATCCGACAGCAGATAGGTGATCATCGGTGTCAGATCGTCGACAGTCGCCAAGCGGCCCATTGGCTGGCGGGCGATGAAATCTCTTTCCGCCTGCACCGGGTCTGCGGCACTGTCGATACGTCCCCGCAGCGACGGCGTGTCGACCGTACCGGGGCAAAGCGCATTACAGCGAATGCCCTGGGTGACGAAATCTGCGGCGATGGATTTGGTCAGACCGATCACAGCGGCCTTGGTCGCGCCATAGGTGGCACGATTGGGGAAGCCTTTGATCGACGAAGCCATCGACGCCATGTTGAGGATGGATGTCGATCCGGTGACCTTCGCCCGCTCAATCAGACCCGGCAAAAACGCGCGGCTCATCCGCAGCGCCGATGTCACATTCACATCCAGACACAGCGCCCAGTCTTCGTCGGTCACATCCAGAATGGTCCCGTTCTGCACAATCCCGGCGCAATTGAACAAGCCGTCAATCGGGCCGACCCGCCCTGCCAGTTCCGCAATCGCCTGACCGTCACAGACATCCAGAACCTGGGTTTCGATTTCGGGATGGTGCTGGGCCAGATCGCGCAGGGCATCGGCATTGATGTCAGTGGCAATCACCTTGGCGCCAAGGGCCGAACAGGCAATCGCGCTGGCGCGCCCCATGCCCTGACCGGCGGCTGTCAGCAGAATGGTTTTGTCTTTCATCGTGGTTCCTCCCGAATCCTCGCATTCATATCTAAACCGGCTATTCATATTTGGTCAAACACAAATTGCGGCGCGTTGACTTTTGACCGGGATTGGCCCAATTCATTCGAAATCCAGGAAGATGAGGGCGCGGTGGCCGAAGACGCAAAAGACCAGAGATACAGGGCCCCTGCCCTTGATAAGGGTTTGGACATTCTTGAACTTCTGGCGTTGGAGCCGGGGGGAATGACGCGATCCGAAATCGTCAAGGCGATGGGCAAGAGCCCAAGCGAGATCTACCGCATGGTGGAACGGCTGGTGGCGCGGAACTATGTCACCCGCTCATTCGAAGGCGACCGATATGCGTTGAGCATCAAGCTGTTTCAGCTGGGATCGGCCTATCCACCACTGCGGCGGATGGTGACGCATGTCCAACCATTGATGGATAATTTCTCTGCCCAATGCCTGCAATCGGTTCATTTGGCGGTGCCGGAAATGGGTCAGGCGCATGTGGTCGCTCAGGCCTCCAGCCGCTCGCCTTGGGAATTTCGGCTGCGGGTCGGGGCGGTTCTGGATCTTTTGACCACCAGTTCCGGTCTGACCTTGCTGGCGTTTCAGAACGCGGACGAAATGGCGCAGATGCTGACCACGGCCGAGGGTGACACCCCCGAAGTGACGCCACAAGTCGCCAAGGAGCTGGCAGAAATCCGCAACACCGGCTACCGCACCGGGCCCAGCCAACAGCTTGTCGGGGTGACGGATATTTCCGTGCCGATCCGCACGGCAAACCAGCGGGTCATCGCGGTTTTGACCTGTCCGTTCCTGCCACACGCCGAAGCGGGCGGCCGGGACAACATGGCGCAGAACCTTGAAACTGCGCGGGATCTTCTGGTCGAGGCGGCAGAACGCGCCTCGACCACCTAGGGTATTTCAAACGGGAATTTAGCCCAGAATGTCGTCAATGGCCGCTTTGGTCACCGCAACCACCTGATCCGCCTCGTCGCGGTCCAGGCAGAAGGGCGGCGCAAAGCCGATGATGTCACCCTGCGGCATGGCGCGGGCAATCACGCCTTTGTCCAGCATTTTGGCCACGATCTGCGGCGCAATCTTTTGCGACGCATCAAAGAACTGGTGATCGTCGCGGTCCTTGACCAGCTCCACCGCGCAGAGCATGCCCTCGCCGCGAATATCGCCGATGTTTTTATGGTCGCCCAAGGCCGCGGCCATGCTGGCATTCAGATATGCGCCCACTTCGCCCGCGTTTGACACCAGATCAAGACTGTCGAGCAATTTCAGGTTCGCCACACCGGCGGCGGCCCCGATGGGATGCGCGGAATAGGTCCAGCCGTGGCCGATCGGGCCGAATTCATCCGTGCCACGTTCCAGCACCTCCCACATCCGATCAGACACAATCGAACCGGACAGCGGCGCATAGGCCGATGTCAGACCCTTGGCGATGGTGATCAGATCGGGTTTCAACCCATAATGATCAGATCCCATCATCGTGCCCAGACGGCCAAACCCGGTCACAACCTCATCGGCGATCAGCAGGATATCGTGCTTTTTCAGAACCTTCTGGATCGCCTCCCAATAGCCGGCGGGGGGCGGCACGATACCGCCGGTGCCCAGAACCGGTTCGCCGATGAATGCGGCAATGGTGTCAGGGCCTTCGGCCTCGATCAGCGCCTCCAGCTTTGCGGCGCAATCGGCAGAGAACGCAGCCTCGGACATCGACCGGTCTTCGCGGCGGAAATAATACGGCGCTTCGGTATGGATCACCTGGCTCAGCGGCAGATCGAATTTCTTGTGAAACAGCTCCAGCCCGGTCAGCGATCCGGTCATCAACCCGGACCCATGATAGCCGCGCCAGCGCGAGATGATCTTTTTCTTTTGCGGCCGGCCCAGCACGTTGTTGTAATACCAGACCAGTTTGATGTTGGTCTCGTTCGCATCAGAGCCGGACATGCCGTAATAGACGTGGTTCATGCCCTCCGGCGCGCGGTCCGCCACCATTTTGGACAGGGTGATCGACGCCTCGGTGCCATGCCCGACATAAGAATGGTAATAGGCCAGCTCCTTGGCCTGATCGGCAATTGCTTCGGCAATCTCGGGACGGCCATATCCGACGTTGACGCAATACAAACCGGCAAACGCATCCAGAGATTTGCGGCCTTCGCGGTCGGTGATATGCACCCCGCTGGCGGTTTGGATGATGCGGTTGCCCATTTCCTGGCGGGCAAATTGGCCCAGGTGCGTGGACGGATGGAAAAAGTGATCGTGATCCCATTGCGTCAATTGATCATTGGTCAGTTGTTTGTTCATCACGTTCTCCTAGCGTTGCGCGCGGCTTGGGGCCAAGCGGGATCTATATATTTGATTTTGCTTGCGGTCTCCAGTGCTGGGCGGGATTGTTTCGCGCAGCGAACCGGTTTGGCATGCGGGCACTGGCCTTCTGGTCGACACCGATGCAACATGCAGCCCTGCGGCTATCAGGGGGTCATCACATGACTACGTTTGAAAAGAATTTCACCACCGAAGAATACCGGCGCCGCATCACCAAGACCCGGCACGCAATGTCCGCCGCCGGGATCGAGGTTCTGGTGATCTGCGATCCGTCGAATATGTCCTGGCTGACCGGATATGACGGGTGGTCGTTTTATGTCTATCAGGCCGCGATCCTGACGTTGGACGGCGATCCGGTCTGGTGGGGGCGGGCCATGGATGCCCAGGGCGCACAGCGCACGGTCTTCATGGAACAAGACGACCATATTCGCGGCTATGACGACACCTTTGTGCAGAACCCCGACAAACATCCGATGCAGGAGCTTGGCAAACTGCTGGCCGAACTGGGCCAGGACAGCGCGCATATCGGTGTCGAGATGGACAATTACTATTACTCCGCCCGTGCCCATGACCGCCTGACCAAGGCGCTGCCCAATGCGACGTTCAAGGACGCCACCGGGCTGGTGAACTGGCAACGGGCGGTGAAATCGGAACGCGAGATCGAATATATGCGCCGCGCCGCGCGCATTGTCGAAGAAATGCACGCCCGCATTTACGAATTGGCCGAACCCGGCATGCGCAAGAATGACCTGATCGCCGAAATCTATGCCACCGGGATTCGCGGCGCGGATGGATTTTGGGGGGATTACCCGGCGATTGTGCCGATGGCCCCATCGGGGCTGGACGCGACCGCGCCGCATCTGACATGGGACGACCGGCCAATGGCATTGGGGGAATCGACGTTTTTCGAAATCGCCGGCGCGCACCGGCGGTATCAATGCCCACAGTCGCGCACGCTGTTCCTTGGGGAGGTGCCGCAGAAGTTTCGCGATGCCGAGGCCGCCGTACTTGAGGCGACAGAAGCCGGATTGGCACAGGCGAAGCCCGGAAATCAGGCGCAGGATATTGCCAATGCATTCAACGCCACGCTGAACAAAGCCGGGTTCGAAAAGGACAGCCGCTGTGGCTATGCCATTGGCATCAGCTATCCGCCCGACTGGGGCGAGCGCACGATTTCGTTTCGCCGGGGGGATACAACCGTGCTGGAACCCGGCATGACCTTTCATTTCATGCCAGCGCTGTGGCTGGACGATGGCGGTCTTGAAATCACGGAACCGATCCTGATCACCGAAGACGGCTTTGAATGCCTGTGTTCCACTGCCCGCGAACTCTGGGTGAAAGAATGACCGAAAACCCGATTTCACCCACCATTCCGCTGGACGCCGACGGCGTGCACCATGGATTTCTGAAATTGCCGCACAGCCGCGATGACAGCGCATGGGGGTCCGTGATGATCCCGATCACGGTGATTGCCAATGGCGATGGGCCCACGGCGCTTTTGACCGGGGCCAATCATGGCGACGAATACGAAGGCCCCATTGCGCTACAGGATCTGGCCGTGTCGCTGAAGCCAGACGACATCCGCGGGCGGGTGATCATCCTGCCGATGATGAACACGCCCGCCTTTGCCGCGGGTCTGCGCTGTTCGCCGGTGGATGGGCTGAACATGAACCGCAGCTTTCCGGGCCGTCCCGATGGCACGGTGACGCAAAAGATCTGCCATTACATTGTCACCGAACTGATGCCGCAATCCGATATTGTGCTGGACTTCCATTCCGGGGGCCGGACGTTGGACTTCCTGCCGTTTGCTGCCGCGCATATTCTGGACGCCAAGACCCAGGAAACCGCCTGTATGGCCGCAATGCAGGCCTTCAACGCGCCGTATTCGGTGCGGATGCTGGAAATCGACAATGTGGGCATGTTCGACACCGAGGTCGAGGCGCAAGGCAAGGTGTTTGTCACCACCGAACTCGGCGGGGCCGGCACGGCCACGGCGCGCAGCGTCGCAATTGCCCGCAAGGGTATTCGCAACCTGCTGATCCATGTCAATATTCTATCGGGTGACATCGAAATTGACGAAACGGTTCAATTGGACATGCCCGATGAAACCTGTTTCGTCTTTGCCGAAAGGGCCGGTTTGATCGAATATCTGGTCGATCTGGGGGATGCGGTCACGCAGGGGCAAACCATTGCCCGCATTTGGCCCAGCGACCGCACCGGCGAAGCGCCCGCATCCTGCAAAGCGGCCCGTAACGGCATCTTCACCGCCCGGCATATTCCGGGTCTGGTCAAGGTCGGCGATTTTGTCGGCCTGGTGGCCGTTCCGGTTTAAAACCATGGGCGCGCCGCCGGGGGCGCGCCCAAATTCCATCACGCTGCGCGCGACAGCTCTGGTTTGCGTTCTTCGATCATCTCGCCATGCAGTGCCTTGATCGCCGGCTTCAACGCATCGCGGTCAACCACGAATTGCACATCAACATTGCGCGGCCCCTGACAGGCGCCAATCACATCCAGACCCTGATCGGACAGGGCACGCAACCCGCGCGCCAATACCGAAAGCCCGGACAGATCGCGACCAATCACCGACACCATGCCCAAAGTGCGGGTGGTGATCACCGCGCTTGGATATGCACGGGCCAAATCGTCCTCGACCCGGCGCATCGTCTTGAGCGAGGTATCAAGGTAATGGGTGATTGTGTTGGCGTTCGACACCTTGGACACGATCCAGACCTTGTGACGCTTCAGCACCTCAAGGATCGTGGCATCATAGCCTTTGACCCCCACCATGTCCTGTTCGAAGACTTCCAGCGTAACCACATTCTGGCCGGTCACAATCTCGGCGGCTGGGGTATCGGCGGGGCGATCGTCGATCAGCGTGCCGGGATCACCGGGATCAAAGGCATTGGTCACCCGCAACGGCACATCCGCCTGACGCAGCATTTTCGCGGCCTTGGGGTGGATCGCCTCCATCCCCATGTTGGACAGCTGATCCGCCACATCGAAATTGGTACGGCCCAGTTTTCTGACCGCATCTTCGCCCACCAGCTTCGGATCACAGGACGACAGATGGAATTCCTTGTGAATGATCGCTTCGCGCGCGCCGGTCAGCGCGGCCAGACGCGAAAACGTCACTTCGGAATATCCCCGGTCATATTCCCCCATCAGCCCCTCGGCGCATTGGGCATAGCCGGTGATGATCGGCATTTCCGTGGCCGGATCAACGCCATCCAGCGCCTGGGTGATCCGTTCGTCCAGAGTGACATTGCCTTCGTCACGCCAGCCGGAAAGATCGACAAAACGCGCATTCACCCCGGCGCGGCACAGCATCAAAGTGGTGACAAAGGCGGAATGCGCCTCGCCCAGACCGGACAGCAATTCGCGCGTTTGCGACATGTGTTCATTCAGCCGGAAGTGGCCATAGGTACACAGCCGCTGCAAATCGACCAAACAATTGCGCGCGCCGTGCAAGCGTTCCTCGACAAAGGAATCTGCCTGTTGAATATCTGCCTGATGCTCCAGAACCTCGGCATGGGCGGCCTTCATCGCGATGGCAACACCGTCCAGCTTGTCATGCCAGCCATGGTTGGTGTCATCATTGGAAAACAGGGCAAAAACCCCCGGCTCACCCGACTTTTTATGTTCGAGCAACAGATTGGTGATGCCGCCAAAAGCCGACACCACAAAGAAGCGACCATAAAGATCCGCGCCGGTATTTTCGCCGATAAACAGCGTTTCGCGCAGCTCTTTGAGGCGGGACATGGATGTCCCACCGATTTTTTCCACAGTATGGCTCATCTCAGGCATCCTCGGTCACAAGCGCATATGACCCATCTTCGCGGTGCACCTCTGTGCCGGTCACCGGCGGGTTGAACACGCAGGCCATGACCAATTCTTCCTCGGCCCGCAGGATGTGGCGGTCATGTTCGTTCAAGGCATACATCACGCCGGGCACGATTTCATGGGTTTCCCCGGTCGCCAGATCGGTGATCGATCCTTTGCCCTTCATGCAATAGACGCTTTCGAAATGGTTCTTGTATTCAAACGTATGTTCCGACCCTTCCTCAAGAAAGGTGATATGGAACGAGAACCCCATGCCATCATCCGCCAGCAACATCCGCACCGAGGTCCAATTGGCATCGGCCACGACACGGTCGCGTTGGTCTTTGACGATCTTGTTGAAATCTCTGACAATCATATCGGTTACTCCGCCGCGAATTTTGTGGGTTGGTTGATCACGTCCCGCGCCGCATCCAAAAGAATGTCAAAGCCTTTGCGGAAGACGTCGACCGGCGTGGTCAGCGGGGCCAGAACCTTGACCACCTGATCCTCATTGCCGGAGGTTTCGATGATCAACCCGTTTTCATAGGCCCGTGCACAGATTGCCGAGGCCAATGCGCCGCTGCCGACGTCGACACCCTGCATCAATCCCCGGCCTTTCATACGGGCCCCGGGCACCATGGCCGCCAGATCGCTGAGGGCAATGTGCACCAATGTGGTTTTTTCAACCAGTTCGGCCTGAAACGCGTCATCCGCCCAGAATTTTTCAATCGCCACGCGCGCAGTGACAAAGGCATGGGTGTTGCCGCGGAAGGTGCCGTTGTGTTCCGCCGGGCCGAACACATCATATTCGGGACGCACCAGAAGCATCGCCATCGGCAGGCCGAAACCGGACAGCGATTTCGCCATGGTGATGATATCGGGGGTCACGCCCATGTCCTCGAACGAGAAGAACGTGCCGCAGCGGCCACAGCCTGCCTGAATGTCATCAATGATCAGCAAAGCGCCATGTTTCTTGGCAATCGCGGCGATGGATTTGACCCATTCCGGGCGGGCGGCGTTCAATCCCCCCTCGCCCTGCACAGTTTCCAGCATGATCGCGGCCGGCGCATCCACACCGCCGGATTTGTCCGACAGCATCTGGTCAAGCTGGGCGGCCGTATCGGTATCGGCACCGAAATAGCCGTCATAGGGCATCCGCGTCACGCCGTTGGTCGCCATCCCGGCCCCACCGCGATGATAGCCATTGCCGGTCGCGGCCAGCGCGCCCATGGTCACCCCGTGAAAGCCATTGGTGAAGGCGATGATATTGGTGCGGCCTGTGACCTTGCGGGCGATCTTCATCGCGGCTTCGACCGCATTGGCGCCGGTCGGCCCGGTGAACATCACCCGGTGATCCATGTCGCGCGGCGTCAGGATATGGTCTTCGAAAGCCGACAAGAAGGCCGCCTTGGTCCCGGTGTGCAGGTCCAGACCATGGGCAATGCCATCCCCGGCAATATGGTCGATCAACGCCGATTTCATATCCGGGTCGTTGTGACCATAGTTGAGCGACGAACACCCCGCCAGAAAGTCGATCCAGCTGCGCCCTTCGGCATCGGTCATCTCGGATCCGCTGGCGCGGTCAAACACCGCAGGCATGCCACGGCAATAGGACCGGGCGGCGCTTTCGCGGCGTTCAAAAATACGACGGGTCTCGTTCATGTCATGTGTCATGAAACGTCCTTTCAGAATAAATTTTGGATTTGGATTTACGCAGCGCGCACCAGTGTTCTGGGCTCGGCCAACGCAATCGTCACCATGTGTTCCGTGTCATGGTGGCCATCGAAATGCGCATCCCGTTCAAAATGCGGCTCATCCGCCAAGGCACCGCCAATCGCGCGGGCAAAGCCGCGAAACAGCGCCCAGGAGGCGTCATTGTCTTTGGTAATCGTGGTTTTCAGCTTGGTGGCATCATCGCATGCGTCGCGCTCGATCAGCTCAAGCAGCATCTTGCGACCAAGACCCATGCCGCGTGCGGCGGGGCTGACCGCCACCTGCCAGACAAACAGCTCGTTCTTGCCGGGGACCATATGCCCGGAAATCCAGCCGACAATCGCCCCGTCCAATTCAGCCACCACACAGGTGTCGCGGAAATGATCCGCCTGAATCAGGTTGCAATACATCGAATTCTCGTCGAGCGGCTTGCAGCTTTTTACAAGCGCCCAGATGGCCGCCCCATCCGTCGCAGAAGGTTTGCGCAGACGGGGCAAAGGTTTTCGAGGGGTGTCGCTGTCTTTCGGCATGTGTTCCAACCTCATAGTTCATTTGATTAGCTAAGTAGTCGAATGACGCGAAAACTTCAACTACCAAAGCAAAATAAGCTAAAACCGCGCGATTTCGGCGATTTATCGCCTTATTTCACGGGGAATGGCGACATAATTAATTTGAATCACGAACCATTTGCCGCAGCTGCGCGGCAAATTTCACCGCTCAAATGCTTCACAGATTGAAACACCGGGCCATTTCGTGCAAAACTACGCCATGACAACACGCGCCAATGACCGTACCGATGACAGCCTGATTGCCCTGCGCCGCATCTTGCGCGCGACAGAGTTGTTTGCGCGGGATCTTGCCCATGCGGTTGGTCTGACGCCAACGCAGCTGCGTGTCTTGCAAATTGTCGCGGAAAAAAGCAGCACCACCCCAAAGACGCTGGCCAATCAGATGGGGGTCAGCCAGGCGACCGTGACGGCGCTGGTCGACAAGCTGGTGCAAAGGGCGCTGGTAGAACGCATTCCATCAGAACAGGATCGCCGCCAGATCAATGTCGTGGCGACGGCCCAGGGGCATGAACGTCTGGCCGATGCGCCCGACGCCCTGCAACAACGCTATGTTCAGGCGTTTTCCCGCCTTGCGGATTGGGAACAGGCGCAATTGGTGTCATCGCTGGAACGCGTGGCCGATATGCTGGACGCGCAGGATCTGGATGCGTCCCCGGTACTGACGGTGGGCGATATCAGCACCGGGAAAAGCCTGGCCAAAAAGTAGTTAACCGCCGAAGCCTGCCCGACCGCCACCGGCCTTGCCAAAGCCACCGCGTGACGCGGCAGTGGCGCGGGTCATTGGCGGTTTACCGGCGGTCGCGGCGGGGCGATTAAATTGTGACGTGTTCATTTTTGCCGAACCTTTGTTCGACGAAAAATTGCTGGTGCCGGCCGCATTGGTGAAACCGCCACCCTTTTTGTTATAGAGCGGCTGTGCGGCTGCGGTGCCCGACCGTCCCCCCAGCATATTGCCGATCAGGTAACCCGCCAGCAACGGCATGAAGATACTGCCAGACCCGCCCTGGGTTGCGGCCGCTTCGGAACCACAGGCGCCTTCGCCGTGCTGTTCTTCGCAAACCGCCTGGCTGTCATAGCGCGGTGCGGCTTCGACATGCAGCGTCTCTGCGGCGGCAAAAGAGGTTTCGCAATCTTCGGGGGTAAAGCTTGAATCCGTAAACGCCGCGTCCTTGCAGCTTTGCAGATCGGGAAAGGCGTTGGCGTCCACCGTTTCCTCTTCGCAGCCCGCCAGCGTAAACGCGGCGGCCCCAAGGATCGCGATGGCAACTCGTTTTGAGCGTTTGGTCATGAGTGTCCTGCCTTTGGTCAAATTGGAACGTCCGGGTTTCGGGTGTTATACGCTGATATAATGCGGTTTGAACCGTGACAAATCCTGGGTGATGCGGGATCGGTCCTCGCGGACACCAATGCCGACACAGGTATCCCCCACCACCCAGGCACCGATCACGGGGCGGAAACCGTCGAACCGGGGCAGCGGAACATAGGCCTGAATGATGCGCGGGTGTTCGTCATAGTCAGTATTTTGTGCCGCTTCGATCACCTCGCCGGATTTGATGATCTCGACCGATGCCCCTTCTCGCGACAGGATCGGTTTGCGCACGTGCCCCGCCGCCAGTTGCGCCGCGGCCCGGTCAAAGGCCTCTGCCACATCCGGCGCAGCCGCCCCCCGCCCTGCCAATGCATCGCCGATGTCGGCCTCGAAAAACGCCGGCAAAAGATTGGGATGACCTTCGAACATTTGCCAGAGCACCGGCAAGAGCCCCTTGTTCGACAACAATGCCTTCCACGCGGGTTCCAGAAACAGACACCCGGACCCGGCAATATGCGCGGCATAATCGTCGCGCAGCAGATCCTCCCAGGGGTAGAGTTTGAACAACACCGCCATCACCCGGTCCTGATCGTCGAGGAATTGCCCCTCCTCGCTGATCGCTATCTTGTCGAGATCGCAATAATGCGCGCCAAGCCCGGCCTCGCGCGCGGCCCAGCCCATCGCTTCGACCGTGCCGTAATCTTCGGGATTGCCGCCGACGGCCGTAAAATGCAGGTCGCTGCCGCCCTCGAACACCGCGCCAAACCGCGCGACCAGCGCCTCGTGAATGCCATTGAACTGGTCACAGCCTTCGGCCAGCACGCCGGCGGCCAGCTGATCCTCCAGCCATTGCCATTGAAACGCCGCGCTTTCATAGAGCGACGTCGGCGTGTCGGCATTATATTCCAACAGCTTCGCCGGGGTCTTGCCATCATAGGCAAAATCAAACCGGCCATATATTTCCGGGTCCGCGCGCCGCCAGCTTTCTGCGACCAGATCGCGATGCGCTTCCGGGATTGCCAAACGCTCCATCAGCGCCTCGCTGTCGATGATCCTGGCAACGGCCTCGCGACACATGGCGTGCAATTCGGTCGCCGGATCTTCCAGATCATTTTCGATCTGTTCCAGCGTAAAAGCATAGGCCGAGGTTTCATCCCAATAGGGTTCGCCGTGCATGTCCGCAAAGGTAAAACCGACCTCCTCGGCATGGGCGCGCCAATTGGGCCGTTCCGGCAAAGTGACCTTCTGCATCTGACGCTCCCTGCTTGTCTGCGGCCAAAATCCAGTCGCTTTGGCCGTCCAGTACCCTGCCCCGCCCATTTAGGCGCTATTGAACAGGCTTACCAGACGTGCCCGATCCAGCGGACAGAACACAAGCCGATTCCATTGGAATCATTTGGCAATTTCGCCGCCTGCTTTGTGGTTTCGGCGCGACAAGGCGGAAAATTCCGCGCCCTGTGGATAAATCTTGTATAACCCAAGGTGCCGGGGTTTTGGGCAGTTTTACGTTCTATCCCGTTGAAATACATCAATTTAACAGCATGACGCCCGCCCATCACCCAAACCGGCCACCACCCGCATTCGCCCATCTCGTCAGCTTTTTGTAGACTTACGGGTGTTTGCTGATGTAGTCGTAAGAAAAACAATAACCGATGAGGACGGTGCAGATGAGAGAGCTTCTAGGCTCGGCGACGCTTGGCAACTTCAGCGAAGCGTTGGACGAAGCCCTGCGTCAGCAGGCCAGCAGGCTACATGCGCCCGATTCGCGCAAATCTGACAAGGGTTTGCGCCGATTCACCATCCGCGAAATGGCCGATATTGCCTTTCGTATGAACTATAATACCCTGCGCCATCATCTCAAGGCCATCGAAGGTTTGCCAGAGGGCGAAATGGAATCCGGCAATCGCCGGACCTTCTCGCTTGAAGAGATCCACGAAATCCAACAGCGGCTGTATGAGGCCGGCAAGATTTCCAATGACATGTACCCCGGTAAACACGAGGGCGACGAAACCACCAAGATCCTGTGTTACAACCTGAAAGGCGGGGTCTCCAAAACCACATGTTCGGCCAATCTGGCGCAATTTCTGGCCATGCGTGGCTTCAAGGTTCTGATTGTCGATCTCGACCCGCAGGCAAGCTGCTCTGACTTGTTTGATATTCAGGCCGACCTCGACAACATCGCGTCGATTTATGATGTGCTGCGCTATGAAGAGCAAAGCAGCGGTGATGCGCGTGTGCCAATCGCAGATGCGATTCAGGCCACCTATTTCCCCAATATCGACATCATTCCCGGTTCGATCTCCTTGACCGAATTCGAATATGAAACCGCCACCGCCGCCGCCCAGGGCATCCCGTTTTACTCGCGGATTTCCGATGCGCTGAGCGTCGTCGAAGACGCCTATGACGTGGTGATTTTTGACACGCCACCCCATATGTCGTTCTGCGTGATTGCCGCGCTTTATGCCTCAAACGCGATGCTGATCCCGCTTTCGGCGGGCATGCTGGATGTGGTCAGTCTGGTGAAATTTCTGGATCTTGCATCAAGCACCCTGGAAAGCATCGAAGGTGTCGACCCGGACAAACGGTTTGATTTTGTGCGGCTGTTGTTGACCCGGTATTCGCCCAATGATCCGGCGCAATTGCAACTCAGCTCGTTCCTGCGCAATACGCTGGGCAATTCGATGTTGAACACCGATTTCCTGAACTCGACCGCGATTGCCGACGCGGGCAACACGATGAACCCCCTGCTCGAGGTCGATCCGTCAAGCTTCACCCGCAAGACCTATGACCGCATTTTGGAAAGCCTGCATGGCATTGCCATGGAGATTGAGCGGGAAATCATGATTGGCCGCAACCGGATCGACGAGAATGAGGAGACCGCATAATGGCCCGTTCCGTTTTTGAAACCGGCCCCGGCCCGGCAAAGCCAGATGAGACCGCCCCGGACCGCCCGGCGCGCCCCAAACGCAAACCGATCATCAAGGGCGGCGCCGCCAGCGACAAATACATCCGTGCCGCCACCCAGGGCGGTGCCGACCGCACCTATCAGGAAATTGATGTCGACCAGATTCAGGACAGTCGTATTCGCGACCGGATCGACGTCAACGAAGATCTGGACAGCCTGGTCGAAAGCATCGAGGCCAATGGCCAACAGATCCCGATCCTTGTGCGCGTCGCCCAAGGTGGCGACAAAGCCTATGAGATTGTGGTTGGCCGTCGGCGGCTCGCCGCGACCCGGCGTCTGGGACGCACCCGGATCAAGGCCTTTGTCTCCAAGATGGATGACCGCGAGGCTTTTGTCGCGCAGGGGATCGAAAACTCTGCCCGGCTGGAAACCAGTTACATCGAACGCGCCCGCGCCGCGGCGCAGGGGATTGATGCCGGGTATGAGCAAAAAGACATTGCCGAATTCCTGAGCATTTCACGCACGCTGATCAACTTTATGGTCAAGAGCTATCAGGCCATCGGCGAGGATCTGGTGCTGGCCATTGGCCCCGCGCGGGGCGTTGGACGACGCAATTGGGACAAGCTGATCAGCGAAATGAGCCGCGCCGGGATCTCTCGCAAAGCGGCGCTGAAACTGGTGGACCGATCGCTGGACGACAGCGTCGACCGGTTCCATGCGGTGCTGAAGGCGGTGCAATCCGGTGGCAAGCGCCCTGCCCCACCACCCGCCGCAACCCAGAATGATTTTCTGAATGGGCGCGTGTCCATCAGTCAGAAATCGCGGCAATTGGTAATCAAGACCCGCAAAGACGCCCCACCAGAGATGTTGGAGCAAATCAGAGACCAAATCGAACAGGTCATCCGAAACTTTGAAGGTAAAGAGGAGGAGTAAAGCGTAAGCAACTGTAAAAAAACAACAAAACTGATTTACCCCGGTAAATCGCACAGGCATTAGCCAAATCAGGCAAGAACACAAAGAGGAGCAGGCACCCGCAAAAAAATAAAAGCCCCCCCGAAAACCAGTTCCGGGAGAGCTCATATAGGTCTTGTAGCAAAGCCTTCGTAGCTGTTTTCCCAACACTTTTCAACATCGGTTTTCGGTGAACGGGTAGATTTTGCCGTCTGACAACTGAATGAACACAATACTGCCCGCGGCATCGCCGCGCCGGCAAACGGTCGAGGTTTGCCAAAACTCTGGGTCCACTGCAAAATGCATGGACCGCTGGGAACTGCTATCACTTGTCACGGGCCTGCGCAAAGAGCTGGGCCTGGCGGACAGAGATGTGATGGTGTTGCGCGCCCATCTGTCGGTCATGCCGCACGGCCCGCTTG
This sequence comes from Marinovum sp. 2_MG-2023, assembly GCF_030548265.1. Taxonomy (NCBI): domain Bacteria; kingdom Pseudomonadati; phylum Pseudomonadota; class Alphaproteobacteria; order Rhodobacterales; family Roseobacteraceae; genus Marinovum; species Marinovum sp. 2_MG-2023. The sequence goes on from NZ_JAUOSD010000012.1 coordinate 25,250, forward strand.
ACCCTACGGGTCTGAACATTTCCTTCATGAGTATCACCAACATCCTGGAACGCGCCTGCGGCATGGATGAACGACGCTTTCGCCGCGGTGAAACCCGTTTGGAGCAGGCCGGATTGATCCGGCGTCGGCTGAGCGGCAATGGACGGCGTTTCCCGGAGCGCGACAAATCTGGTCGCGTTGTCAACGCCTATGGAATTGACCTTGCACCGTTGCTGGCCAGCTACGACGATCTGTTGGCGATGGCCGACTGGCGAGCGGAACAGGACCGCGTCGCACGTGCGCGCAGAAACAGCATCAGCGCCCGTCTTAGTGCCGCTGTGCGCGCTGTCATGGTCAGCAACGGCGCCCTGCCCGATTGGGTTGACGCCCTGCGTGACCGCCTTCGCAAAGCTGTTCGCAGAAAATCAACCGAGGCTCAGGAATTTGATGCAATCGAAACTGAGATTGCGCAACTGGAGACTCTCACTTCCGTGGATGCGAAGGCGCAAATTTACCCCGGCGACCGGGAACCAAGCGAAGTCGTGCCGGACAAATGTCCCGGGGATGACGGTCAAACTGTCCGGCACATAGAGTCGAAACCTAAAGATATAAAAAAAACGAACCCACATCGGTTTGATGAAAATCTATTGGCATCTCTCTGGGCGGACACAAAGACGCTGCAGCAATTCTACCCCGAATGTCCGCGACAGGAGCAAACAATGATAAAAGCGATAATCGACTTTTGTTCCTTCATGGCTTTGGAGCGGGATATCGTGATCCGAACGTTGTCTGCTCTCGGCTGGGAAAAAGCAATTGTCACCCTCGATTACCTTGCAGAGAAACTTCCATCGCTCAACCGACCGCATGGTTATTTGCAGTCGATGATTGACCGCTACGAAAAGGGTCAGGCCATCGCGGGTGGTCAGGTCACAGCAGACCACAGACCATTGGTTTTTGCATAGTAAAATGCGGCGCTCACCAACGGACAAAGGAATGCGGGGTTTTGGGAACCTCTGGGGCAGGGCGGTTTACCCCGGTAAATCCTGCGCGGATCAAACTACCAGAAGGCTTGAACAGATGCCTGAGATTTACCGCGGTAAACTGGATGAATGGACCAACGAAAAGGACGTTCTCAACCAACGGTATGGCACTGCGCGTCAGGGAGAATGTCAGGTATTATCGGACATACCAGCCCTCGAAAGGGCAGGGCGCTTATTGCGGAAAAATCAAATGAAAAGCGCCGCCGGTGGAATGCTCACGTTATCATTCCCAAGGTCCAAGCCGCTCAAGGCAACCGTAACAGTTACAACACCAAAGGTCACCTGACCTTTTCGCAATCTCCCCTGAACTATGGGCATTTTCCCACATACGGTGCAGCATTTTCCAGGGCACCGCGAATTCAACCGACAATCACCTCGTAAACCAGCTTTAGCGACACCGCCGCGAGGGCCAGCTCGACAAGGATAAAGAAAACCTTTTGCGGCAGGACACGCGCGATCCTTGCACCGCTCCACGCGCCAAGAAGTGTGCAGGGGGCAAGCCACATGGCATCCGGCAGGCTTTCCCAGGTGATTTGCCCTGCGACGATATAGGGCGGAAGTTTCATCAGGTTGACGACAGCAAAGAAAATCGTCGTCGTGCCCAGATACACCATTTTGTCCAGCTTCTGCGGCAGAACATAAGCTTGAAACGGCGGCCCGCCAGCGTGGGAAATATAGCTGGTGAAACCCGCCAACGTGCCCCAGAAAAGCCCCGGTCGCACACCGGCCTGTTTGGGCTGGCGTTCAACGCCTGACATGCGATTGCGCACTGAATTGATCAGGTAGTAAAATCCGATACCGGCCACCAGCAGCTTGATCGCATCGCCGGGCACGACCGAGACCGAAAAGAAGGCCGCCAAAACGCCAACCACCGCACCGGGCAACATGATCTTCAAATTTTTGACCGAGAACGCCTTGCGGAAAAGATAGATCGCATAGGTATCCGCCAGGATATAGAGCGGCAACAGCAATCCCGCCGCCATTGTCGGCGCCATGAAGATCGACATGAAAGGCACCGAAAGCATGGCGAGCATCGGCACGCCGCCCTTGGAAAGCCCCAACATAAAGGCCGCCAGCCCGGCAACGATCCAGAATTCCATAGGCCTATCCCTGCTGTGATCCAGCCCGAGACGCCGCTGGTTGCCTTGCCATATCAAGCTGGGGGCGAAAGGAAAATAGCTGTAAGGCCCGGCAAGGCCAAGATGCGCCACTGGTTGCGGCGCATCTCAATACTAGTAGCGTGCGGATAGGCTCACAGCCGCTCCAGGGCGATGGCAATACCCTGGCCGACACCGATGCACATGGTAGACAGGCTCTTTTCGCCGGGTTTCAGATCGTGCAGAACCGTGCCGGTGATGCGCGCGCCGGACATGCCCAGCGGATGACCCAGCGCAATTGCGCCGCCATTGGGGTTCACCCGTGGGTCATCGTCGGCAATGCCAAGGTCGCGCAGGGTCGCGAGGCCCTGACTTGCAAAAGCCTCGTTCAATTCGATGACGGCAAAATCATCCACCGTCAGCCCATAACGCTGCATCAGCTTTCCGGACGCAGGCGCAGGGCCAAAGCCCATGATGCGCGGCGCGACACCCGCCGTGGCCCCGCCCACGACCCGGGCCAGTGGTGTAAGACCATGCCGCTTCGCCGCCTCAGCTGAGGCAAGGACAAGCGCCGCCGCGCCGTCGTTCACCCCGGATGCATTGCCCGCCGTCACGCTGCCGCCGCTTCGAAACGGCGCGCGCAGAGCGGCGAGTTTGTCCAATGTCGTTGCGCGGGGATGTTCATCGGTGTCAACGACACGTGGATCGCCCTTGCGTTGGGGGATCGTGACCGGGGTGATTTCCCGCGATAGCCGCCCCGAGGATATCGCCGCCGCTGCCTTGGTCTGACTGCGCAGGGCAAAGGCATCCTGATCCTCGCGCGAGATTTTGAAATCCTCAGCGACATTTTCGGCGGTTTCCGGCATCGAGTCGACACCATATTGCGCCTCCATCAACGGATTGATGAACCGCCACCCGATTGTGGTGTCATGGATGGCGTTGGCGCGGGAAAAGGCGGTTTCGGCCTTGGGCATGACAAATGGCGCGCGGCTCATGCTTTCGACGCCCCCGGCAATCGCAAGGTCGATTTCCCCGGCACGAATGGCGCGGGCGGCGGTGATCACCGCATCCATGCCCGACCCGCACAGACGGTTCAGCGTGGTGCCGGGAACGGAATCCGGCAGACCAGCCAAAAGCGCCGACATGCGCGCGACATTCCGGTTGTCTTCGCCGGCCTGATTGGCGCAGCCGTAAAACACCTCGTCCACCGCGGCCCAATCCATGTCATTGCGCGCCATCAGGGCGCGGATCGGCACTGCGCCAAGATCGTCGGCGCGCACCGTGGCAAGGCTTCCGCCAAAGCGGCCGATCGGGGTGCGGATGTAGTCGCAGATATAAACCTCGGTCATGCCAGATCCTCCGGGCAGATCAGATCCTTGACCGGGCCGTCGTCGTGCAGCGGCGCGCCGGTCAGGGCCTGTAGGGCGTCGCGTGAAATCGCCGGGATCTTTTCGCGCAGGACAAAACGGCCTGCGTCGATGTCAATCACCGCAAGCGAGGTGTAGACCCGCGTGACACACTTGACCCCGGTCAGTGGCAGGCTGCATTTTTCGACCAGCTTCGGCGCGCCCTTTTTGGTGACATGATCCGTCAGAACCGCGATGCGCTTGGCGCTTTGCACCAGGTCCATCGCCCCGCCAACCGCCGGAACACCGCCGCGCCCGGTGGACCAATTTGCCAGATCACCGTTCTGCGCCACTTCATAGGCACCCAGGATGGCCACATCCAGATGGCCGCCGCGCACCATGGCAAAACTGTCGGCGTGATGGAAAAATGCCGTTCCCGGTTTCAGCGTGATGGCCTTTTTGCCGGCATTGATCAGGTCCCAATCCTCTTGCCCTTTTTCGGGGGCCTCCCCAAAGTTCAACACGCCGTTTTCGGTGTGAAAAATCGCCTGCCGCCCCTTGGGCTGGAAACCGGCAACCATCTCCGGAAAGCCGATGCCAAGGTTGACATAGGCCCCATCTTCGATGTCCTGCGCCGCGCGCCAAGCGATTTGGGCGTTCGACAGTTTGATTTCGGAAATATCGATCATGGGTATACAGCCTCCTGGCGGTTCAGGTCTTCTTCCTGGGCCGGGTTGGGCACATGGACGATGTGATTGACAAAAATGCCGGGGGTGATGACGTGATCCGGGTCGATCGCGCCCAAGGGCACGATATGTGATGCCTGAACCAATGTGGTTGTCGCGGCGGTTGCCATGATCGGGTTGAAATTGCGCGCCGCGCGCCGATAGGTCAGATTGCCATGTGGATCGGCGCATTCCGCTTTGATCAGGGCAAAATCGGCCTTAAGCCAACGCTCGCGCACATAGTGGCGACCGTCGAATTCTTCGATCTGCTTGCCCTCGGCCAGAGTGGTGCCAAAACCCGTTGGCGTGTAAAACGCGGGAATGCCGGCGCCGCCTGCGCGAATGCGTTCGGCGAGCGTGCCCTGGGGCACGATGTCCAGCGAGATCCGGCCATCCAGATAGCGTTCCGTGAACACACGCGGGTCCGCCGAACGTGGGAAAGAACAGATCAGCCTGTCAACCTGACCCTGTTCGATCAGCGCGGCCAGCCCGACATGGCCATTTCCGGCATTGTTGTTGATCACCGTCAGATGTTTCGCGCCGTGATCGATTAATGCGTGGATCAATTCGACCGGCGCACCCGATCCGCCGAACCCGCCAATCATGACTGTGGCACCATCGGGAATCTCTGCGACCGCCTGTTGAAGCGTGGCAATGGTCTTGTCCATATCTGTGTCCTCCAAAGAACTGGGGATCAGATAGACCGGGGCAGGGGACCGGGCCAGAGAATTTGTTCATACCTTGACATTTGTTCACTTACTGCACAACCTTGTGCGCATGACGAACAAATCCACAGATTTCATCGCCTCCTTTGCCAAGGGGCTTCGGGTGATTGAATGTTTTGGCGCGGAAACGCCCCGGCTTACCATTTCGGATGTGGCGGTGCGGACCGGGCTGGATCGGGCGACGGCGCGGCGATGTCTGTTGACGCTGCACCAACTGGGCTATGCGGATTATGACGGCAAATTCTTTACCGCCACGCCAAAAATCCTGCGGTTGGGCATGTCGGCACTGGCGGCTTTGCCGCTGCCACAATTGGTGCAGCCCTGGTTGGATCAATTGTCGGAACAGATCGGGCAATCGACATCAGTGTCGATTCTGGACGGGACTGAAATTGTCTATCTTGCCCGCGCGGTGCAGCGGCGGGTGATGTCGATTGGCCTGATGCCGGGGTCGCGTTTGCCTGCGCATTGCACGTCAATGGGGCGCGTTTTGTTGGCGGCTTTGCCCGAAGAAGAGGTGCGCGCCATTTTGGATCGCGCCGACCTTGTGCCGCGCACGGTCCACAGCCTGACTGAACCGGACGATATCATCGCGGAATTGGAAATGGTGCGCGCACGCGGCTATGCCATTATTGATCAGGAGGTCGAAATTGGCCTGCGGTCGATTGCCGTGCCTTTGCGCAACATTCGGGGCGATGTGGTGGCCGCGCTGAACACCGGCGTCGCCGCCAACCAAAGCGCCGCGACAGAGCTGGAAACGCTGTTCCTGCCGGATCTGATCAGAACGCAAACCGGGTTGAAGCGGGTGCTGGGATCGTATTGATCACAGCCGGGCTTGGCATGAGGGTGGGGAACGCCGAACGGCAGACACCCGGAAATGTCTTGCCGGGCAAGATCGCCACATTCCAAACCGGGCAGGGCGATTACCTTGCTTCGGTCCCATCTTTGCCGCCTGCGGCAATCAGCAATTTTGCGGTCTTGTCATCGGTGACCAGCGTATCGACAAAGCCACGACGACAGGCGGCGCGGATGATATCAACCTTGTGTGGTCCGGCGGCTGCCATGATTTTTTCCGGCACGCCCAGCACCTGATCCAACGGCATGCCGACGGTGCGGTTGTCGACCTCTTGTGACACCGAATGGCCGTTCCGGTCGAGAAACTGGCCCAGCACGTCGCCAATTGCGCCGTTCTGGATCAGAGATTGCGGGCTCATCCCATGTGGCAGACCGTTTTCGACAAGAAAGGATTTCTCTGACACGTTGGAGCAGGTCAGCAAGACCGCATCCAGCGACTGAAATTTGTCAAAATGCTCTTTGAGTGCGTATTGCGACAAGAACAGATCGCGGTCGATGCCTTCGGACAGATAGATTGGGGCGGTCAAAACCGAATATTGCGCCCCAAGCGCATTTGCGAACCCCGATGCAATGCCAAATGAATTCAGGGTCGACCCCTTGGCCGTCCCGCCCAGGATGGACACAACCTCCAGCTCCGGGTGCGATTGGCGCGACAGTTTCTTGATCGTCGCATCCAGCGTCAGCCCCCAGGACACCCCAAACGACCTCCAGTCGCCGGTTGCCAACCGTTCGGTCATCAACGCCGCCAGCGCCGCACCAACCGATTTGTGGTAGTCATATTGCGTTTCATTGGCCGGGCTGATGACGGCGCGCCGCAGTCCCAAAGATGTCTTGAGGGTTTCTTGCAGTTCGACCCGGGGCAAAAACGGCGATTCAATCTGAATTTTCACAAAGCCAAGTGATTTTGCCCGTTGGATTGCCTGATTGACCCGCAATCGCGTCACGTTGAGCTGGCGGGCGATTTCCGCCTGCGTCATCTCGTTCACGTAATAATGCCAGCAAACTTCTGTGACGAAGGCGTGGCTGTCTTCAATCTGTTCCCGTGCCAAATCGTTTTCCTCCCTGACGTGCCGCCACGATTCAAAAATTAGGCACAGTGCGCCCAAGATCGCACCGTTACAAATGCTTTGCAATCCATACATATGAAAATTTACAGTTGCATCATAAAGATTACAAATGCATCATCTGGCCGAGAGGTGGCGCGAATCGCAGGGAGAAACCGGCGGTGCCGCGCAAAAAGCCTCTGGGAAAATTGGGAGGAAAGCCGTGAAATCTGTATTCAAACTGGGCGCATCTGCGCTTGCTCTGACGGTCGCCGGGACATCGGCCTGGGCCGAAATTGATAACGCATGGTGGAAAGAAGCCGCCGCACCCTATCAGGGGGTGACCATTCGCGGCGTCACTGAATCCTCGCCGCCGTCGCTGTATATCCGCGAAGTGCTCGCGCCTGAATTCGAGGCCCTGACCGGCATTCGGGTTGATGTCGAAACCACGTCCTGGGACCAGATGTTTGACAAGGCGATCAAGGATATGGAGGCCGGCACCGGCATCTATGACATGGCCTATATCGAGCAGGACATTATCTATTCCTACCTCGCGCGGGATTTTCTGACCGATCTGACCACATTTCTGGGCGACAATCCCGGTCTGAAGGCCGCGACCTATGACGAGGCGAATTTCACCACCTTCGCTGATTACTTCAAGGACGATGGCGGCCATCTTTATGGTGTGCCGATGGAGGCCTTTCTGAAGGTCTATCTCTACCGCACGGATCTGTTCAACGATCCCGAGATTCAGGCCGCCTTCAAGGCAGAGACAGGCCGCGATCTGGCGCCCGCAACAACCCATGACGAATATGCGGAAATCGCCCGCTTCTTTACCGCTTATGGTGAAGAAAACGATATGGATCTCTGGGGAACCACGGCGCAGGCGCACACCGGGCATGTGGCATCCTGGTATGAATATTTTGAATCCGTGGCACCCACTTTCGGGGTCTACAACTGGGGGATCGACGCCGGGAACAATTACGCCGCTTCGGTTGCCAATGGCGGCGAAATGAACAGCCCGGATGCGGTCGAGGCATTGACCTGGTGGCTGAGCATGCGCGACATCGCCCCGCCTGAATCCCCGGCGTCGACATGGACCGAGGTTGGCACAACCTTTGGCGCGGGCCGCGCGGCACAGGGGTTGGTCTATGGCGAAAACGCCGGCTGGATCGCAGCGGATGACACCAAATCCCTGGTGGTTGGCAATGTCGGTGTGGCCCTGCCACCGCTCAAGGCGGGTGTGCTTGACGAAGTCGAAGGTGGCACAGGTTATATCGGCTATTATGACGGCGGGGCCTTTGGCATGCCGCATTCGTCCAAAAACAAAGAGGCCACCGCCCTGTTCCTGCAATATATCGGCCAGAACGAAGTTCAGCCGGATTGGGCCGTCGCCGCGCCGCGTGTGACCAACACCGCCACCTATGACGACCCCAAGGTGCAGGATATGAACGACCGGCTCAGCGGGTATTATGACCTGATCAAGGACAAGGGCTATCTCTTTGCCGGCGCTCCGGCCTATCCGTTCCACGCCCAGGTGCGCGAAGCGACGGCGCCGATCTTCTATCAGATCCTGACAGGGGATCTGACGCCCCAGGATGGTCTCGACCAGATGGCGGCCACTGCGGAAACAACGCTGAGCGAGCTTGGCTACCGCAAGTAACCGGTACTCCCTGTCGGTTACAAACGGGCCGCCGCATCTGTCGGCGGCCCACTTCCGAAAAAAATCTTATCCCGAACATGACGCAGTTACAGTGCCCGGACACGGGTTCTGAACAATGGGGAGGTGCAAAATGCAATCCAAGAGACTCGGCTGGTTCCTGCTGGCGCCGACGTTAACAATCCTGTTCTTTTTCGGTGTCTTACCGTTTTTCTACGTTGTCTATGTATCGTTTCACTCCTGGAACCCCTTTGCGGTTGATCCGAACATGGTGTTCAACGGTGCGGACAACTTCCGCAAGATTGTGTTCGATCCTGCCTTTCTGAATTCGGTGAGTGTGACGGTTCTGTTTGTGCTGTTTGCCGTAATCTCGGAATTGATTGTCGGCTATCTTCTGGCACAGGCCTTCATGCGGGATTTTCCCGGCAAGGCGATTTTCCGCACCATTCACACGCTTCCGCTGATCATGGCGCCGATCATTGTCGGCTCTGTCTGGAAGCTGATGACCACACCGTCGATCGGGATCATCCCGCATTATCTGGACGAATGGTTTGGCATCACCATGAACATCGGCACCTCCGCCCCGGCGGCGTTTGCCACCATCGTGATCATGGACATCTGGCATTGGACCCCGCTGGTCACACTGACATTGATTGCCGCGCTGGTGTCATTGCCGCCGGATCCGTTTGAACAGGCCCAAATTGACGGGGCGAACAAGCGCCAGATCTTTTGGCATATCACCCTGCCGATGATTGCGCCCGCCGTTGTTGCAACCGTCTTTATCCGCCTGATGGATGCATTGCGGACGGTGGACGAGGTCTGGATGCTGACCGGCGGCGGCCCCGGATCGGCCACACGGTTTGTCGGCGTCCATATCTTCAAGGAGGTATTCCCAAAAACGAACTATGGTTATGGATCAACCATTTCCGTGATCGTTCTCTACCTCACGATTGTGGTCTGCTGGTTGCTTTATGTGACCATGCTTGCCCCGCGCAGCAAGAAGGATTGAGACCATGAAAAAGCAAAACCCGATCATTGGCATTGTGTTCTGGACCCTGGTCAGTTTCCTGACATTGTTCCCGATTTACTGGCTGTTCGTGATTTCGGTGAAACCGGCGGTACAGCTGTTTTCCACCCCGGAATTGATCCTGTCCGATCCCTATTGGGGCAATTATGCCAAGGTCTGGGGCGACCGGTTGCTGCGCAGTTACATGTTGAATTCGGTCATCATCTCGACCGGCAACGCGGTGTTGTGCACGGTCCTGGGCTTTTTCGCCTGTTACGCGCTGTCGCGGTTCAACATGAGCGGCAAAGAGTCGATCTTTTTCTGGACCATCACCAACCGGATGGCGCCGCCGGCCGTCTTTCTGCTGCCATTGTTCCTGTTGATGACCCAGGTCTATTCAGTGGGGGAATGGCGGTTGCTGGACACACGGATCGGCATGATCCTGGTCTATTGCACCTTCAATCTGCCTTTTGCGATCTGGACGTTGCGCCCGACCGTGGATGGCATCCCGAAAGAGCTGGACGAAGCGGCATATGTCGATGGCGCAAGCTCCTGGAAGGTGATCACCGAGGTTGTCTTTCCCCTCTGCCGCCCCGGTCTGGCGGTGACCCTGATCCTGACATGGGTCTTTGCCTGGAATGAATACCTGTTGGCGGCGACGCTGACCAATTTCAATGCGCGCACCCTGACCACGGGCCTGAGCGAATATGTGACCACAACCGGCACCGAATGGGGCGTGATGGCGACGATCTCTGTGTTCACGCTGATCCCGGCGCTGATCGTTTTTGGCCTGGTACAGAAACATATTGTGGCCGGTCTGACCTTTGGCGCGGTGAAAGGATAACAAGATGGTTGATCAAAACGATGCCCCCCTCGCGGCGGCGCATTTCGAAGAGGAAAACGCACCGCCAATTGCCCAGAAGAAGGCCGGGTTCCTGCCGATCGAAACCAATTGGTTTGACCGTGTCTTCATCTCGGTGGTGATCTGGATTGCGCTGTCGCTGCTGTGGTTTCGGGTCTTTGAACCGCTGGGCCTGTCGATCTGGATTTCAAATGCAATCGCCGTCGCCTTGGCCGTGTTCATCGTAAGGAAAGGGTGAAACATGAAATCTCTGGTGCTTGAAAAGAAAGATGAAATCAATCTGCGGGATTTCCCGGCGATTGATCGTGAGGAAGAGGTTCTGGGCCCGCGTGATCTGCGTATCAAATTGCATACGGTCGGGATCTGCGGCTCTGATGTCCATTATTACACCCATGGCCGTATCGGGCCGTTTGTGGTGAACGAACCGATGATCCTCGGGCACGAGGCCGCGGGCACGGTGATCGAAACCGGCAGCGCCGTCACCACATTGAAGGTCGGCGACCGGGTTTGCATGGAACCGGGCATTCCCGACCCCAACAGCCGCGCAACCCAGCTTGGCATGTATAATATTGACCCGGCCGTCCGTTTTTGGGCGACCCCGCCGGTGCATGGCATCCTGCGCCCCACCTGTGTGCATCCAGAGGCCTTTACCTTCAAACTGCCCGACAACGTCAGCTTTGGCGAGGCGGCGATGGTCGAACCCCTTGCGGTGGGGGTGCATGCTGCTACCAAGGCGCGGGTGAAACCGGGGGACAATGCGGTTGTCATGGGGGCCGGGCCGATTGGGCTTGTCACCGCGCTGGCCGCTTTGGCGGCGGGATGCGCGCGGGTCTATGTGACCGATCTGGCCGAGCAAAAACTTGAAATCGCCAGATCCCTCAGCCCGGCGATCACCCCGGTGCATGTCACATCGGAAAACCTCGTCGATGTGGTCAGCCGCGACACCGATGGATGGGGGGTGGATATCGTATTCGAGGCCACCGGCAGCCCCCATGCCGCCAAAACGGTTTTCGAACCGCTTTGCCCCGGCGGCTGTGTCGTGATGATCGGCGGCCAGCCCGATCCCATCCAATATGACGCCGGGGCCGCGATGATCCGCGAAGCCCGGGTCGAGAACATCTTTCGCTATGCGCATGTGTTCCCGCGATGTGTCGGCATGCTCAGCACCGGGGCGATCGACGTCAAACCCCTGATCACCAGAACATTTGAATTCAAAGACAGCGTGCATGCGTTCGACATCGCCGCCTCTGCCCCCCCGGCAGACGTGAAAATACAGATCGAACTGCCGCAATAAGGAAACAGCGAAATGGCCAACGTAACAATCGACAATGTGATCAAACGCTATGGCTCGGTGCAGGTGATGCACGGCGTCAGCGTTGACATTGAAGACGGCGAATTCGTCGTGCTGGTCGGCCCGTCGGGCTGTGGGAAATCCACGCTGCTGCGCATGTTGGCAGGGCTGGAGGAAATCAGCGACGGCACGATTTCCATTGGCGACCGGGTGGTGAATGACGTGCCGCCAAAAGAGCGCGACATCGCCATGGTGTTCCAGAGCTACGCGCTTTACCCGCACAAGACGGTGTATGACAACATCGGGTTTCCGTTGAAAATGGCCAAGCGTCCAAAAGCGGAAATTGACGAACAGGTGACAAAAGCGGCCGGCATTCTCGACCTGACCAAATATCTGAAACGCTACCCCAAGGAACTGTCGGGCGGACAACGTCAACGGGTGGCCATGGGGCGGGCCATCGTGCGCGATCCGCAGGTCTTTTTGTTTGATGAACCGCTGTCCAATCTTGACGCAAAACTGCGGGTGACGATGCGGATCGAAATCAAGGAGTTGCACCAACGTCTGGGCACGACCATCGTCTATGTCACCCACGATCAGATCGAAGCGATGACCATGGCCGACAAGATTGTTGTCATGCGCGACGGCAAGGTCGAACAGATCGGCAGCCCGCTGGATCTTTATGACAATCCCAACAACACCTTTGTTGCCAGCTTTATCGGCTCGCCGTCGATGAATTTTGTCCATGGCAAGATCGCGACAGAGGCCGGACAGAAGATCTTCCTGTCCGACAGCGGCATGAAACTGCCGTTGCCCGCCACCGAGGCCCAGGAAGGCCGGGCCGTAACCTATGGCGTGCGCCCGGAGCATATCCAGATTGGTGACAGCGGCGTTCCGATGGAGGTGGTTGTGGTCGAACCCACCGGATCGGAAACCCAGATCTTTGCCAAATCCGGCAAGGATGTGATCGACGCATTGGTCAAGGAACGGATCAGCGCCCGGCCGCAGTCGACGTTGGGGTTTGTGATCAATCCGGATGATGTGCACCTGTTTGATCGCGCCAGTGAACAGCGCATTTGATCAACCGCTGCTGTGCCTGAAATGCCGGGGAAAGGATGTCGCATGTCGCCAATCAAGGCTGTAATTTTTGATCTCGACGGCTGCCTTGTCGATAGCGAACCCTTGTCGCTGGCGGCAATCGCCGCCGAAATGCGCCAGATTGGCATTGCCGATGCCACGGCGCAGGAGATCGGGGACCGCTTTCTGGGCGTCGCCATGCCGGTCATTTCCGATTACGTGACCCGGCGGCTGGGCCGGGCGATCCCGGCGGATTTCTCCCTGCGGGTCGAGCGACGGTTGCTGGCCGCATATGCCACCGATTTGCGGCAAATCGACGGGGCTGCCGCCCTGTTGGCGGATTTGCAGCAACTGGGGCTTGGCATGGCCATTGCCACCGGCGGATCGCTGCGGCGCATGTCGGTGACACTGGAGATTGCCGGTCTGGCGGATTGGTTCGCCGGCACGGCGTCCAGCGCCGAAGAGGTCCGCAATGGCAAGCCTGCGCCGGATTTGTTCCAACTGGGCTTGGATCGGCTGCAACTGGCCCCGTCTGACTGTCTTGTGCTCGAAGATTCGCCGCATGGGATCAGGGGCGCCTGTGCGGCGGGTATTCCGGCCATCGGCTTTGTCGGTGGCAGTCACCTTGATGATCGCAAGGCAGAGCACGCCGCGATCCTGCGGAATGCCGGCGCGGTGGATGTGTTTGAAACCCTTGCGGAGGTTGGGCAATTTGTCCGGTCTGCGGGATAAGGCTAGGGGCAGGGACGCGCGCCAGATCGACGGTGATCCCGCGCACCCCCCAGGGTATGCCGCGCCGTTTCCGGCCCGGCTGACAGAAATCGACCAGACCGGCGCGCATGGGATGCAGCGCCACTATGTGAAGGGGATTTGAATGACGTTTCTTGGCATCGACCTTGGGACTTCTGGCCTGCGCGTCCTGCTTGTGGATGAAAACGGCGCATCATTGGGATCGGTGGAACGCCATTATCAGGCGGCACATCCCCATCCCGGTTGGTCGGAACAGGACCCGGCGGATTGGATTGCCGCGTTGGAGGCTGCCATCGCAGAGCTGCGTGCCGGCTGTCCCGGTTTTGCAGAATTGCGCGGCATCGGCGTGGCCGGCCAGATGCACGGCGCGACGCTGCTGGACGACAGCGGGGCGGTTCTGCGGCCCTGCATTCTGTGGAATGGCCAACGGTCCCATAGCGAAGCGGCGGATCTGGATGCCACCGACGGCGTGCGCGCGATATCGGGAAACATCGTGTTCCCCGGATTTACCGCGCCAAAGCTGGAATGGGTGCGCAGACATGAACCTGCGATCTTTGCCAAAACGGCCAAGGTTCTGCTGCCGGCGGCCTATCTGAATTACTATCTGACGGGGGAATACGTCGGGGATATGTCGGACAGCGCCGGCACCTCCTGGCTGGATGTCAAGGAACGGCAATGGTCGGACCGTCTGTTGGAGGCAAGCCATATGCGCCGGGATCAGATGCCCCGGTTGGTCGAAGGCTCTGGTGCAGCCGGGCAATTGCGGCCGGCGCTCGCGGCGCAATGGGGGCTGTTCCAGGCGGTCACCGTCGCTGGCGGTGCGGCGGACAATGCGGCGGCGGCCTGTGGGATTGGCGCGCTGGACGAGGGGCAGGGATTTGTGTCGCTTGGCACCTCCGGGGTGCTGTTGGCGGCGCGCGACGGCTATCGGCCCGCGCCCGAAACTGCGGTGCATACTTTTTGCCACGCGGTGCCGGGGCGGTGGTATCAAATGGGCGTCATGTTGTCGGCCACGGACAGCATGAACTGGCTGGCGCGGATTGTCGGGCAAAATCCGTCTGATTTGACAGCGGCGCTTGGCGATACATTGGCCGGGCCGGGAAATGTGCGGTTTTTGCCCTATCTCTCGGGCGAACGCACACCCCATAATGATGCGGAAATTCGCGGCGGTCTGACCGGTCTGGCGACCTCGACCACGCGCAGCGATTTGGTGCGGGCGGTGCTTGAGGGGGTGGCCTTTGGCCTGCGCGACAGTTTCGATGCCCTGGCGGCGACGGATGTTCGGATGGACCGGATCATTGCCATTGGTGGCGGCAGCGCGTCACGTTACTGGCTGAAACTGATCGCGACGGTGTTGAACGTGCCCTTGCAATTGCCGGGGTCCGGCGAATTTGGCGCGGCGCTGGGGGCGGCCCGGCTGGGGATGATTGCCGCGACCGGGGGCACGCCGGAACAGATCATCACCCCGCCAGACATCCATGTCGAAATCCCGCCCGATCCGTCGCTTCAGGCGCAGTTTGAAGAGGCGTATCAGGCATTTCGCGCGGCGTATCCCGGACTGAAGGCGATCCAGTGATCTGCGGGCTTCGGCCCTGAAGGTCAGCCAAGCTGGCGCAGGATGTCTTGGGTTTGCGGCATCAGCGCCAGGCTGGCCTCTGTCCGGGTGCGCCAACGCGGCCCCCGGGATTGGGCATCTTGCCAGGCGGCGGCCAGATCGTCGGGTCGGTCCTCTGCCAGAATGGCAATCAAAAACGCCGCCTGACCGCGATCCTTGCGCGCCTTCATCTGATCGGGGCCGCCCCGGCGGCGATCAGCGACAATCAGCTTGTGAATGGCAAATCGTTCGGGGCGGGGGATCTGGACCAATACGCCGGACCGATACAGCGCGACCGCATGGATCGGATCGGCGATCAGATAGTTGAGATAGTTCAACGCCTGTGCGCTGACCCCAAGGGCGGGCAGGGGTTTCACCCGTTCGTCGCCAAAGGCCGGTGTCAGAAATTCCACCATGGCCGTGCCGTGGTTTTGTCGCCATTTCCAGATCTGGCGATCCTGAAGCCCCGGCACCGGGTCAAATTTGAGGCTTTGCAGAATGTCGCCCGGTGTCTCTTCGACCTGATCGCCAAGCGCGACAGAAAGCCGTTCGAAACTGGCGAAATCCATGTCACCGGTCTGGGCCAGCTCGTCTGAGCCGAACCGCACCCCCAATTCCCCCTGATACAATGCATATGCCCCGGTGCCGACCAGCGTCCCGCCCAACCGGAACAGGCCGGACCGGGCAAAGGCCAACAGCATCGACCCAGTGTCGCGATCGGTTGCAATAAACCCCTCTGCACGCAACAGCCGCGCCAAACGTGCCATCGCGGACCGGCGTTCCGCCGCCTCGGCCTTTAGGGCCGTTGCGCGGGCAAGACGCTGGCGCAGGGCAGGGGTGCCTTCGCCCAGATAGCGGCTTTTCATCTCTGTGCCGATGCGGAACTTGTCATAAAGGTAGCTGCGCCCGTTGCGTTGGCGTTCCTCTATGCTGCCAATAAGATCGGACGCCATTGCATCAAGATGCATCCGCAGCAGATCGTGATAGGCCACTTGGGCAATGCGGGAATGGGATTGGGCGGGCATGGGGCCTCTGACGTTTGTGTGCCGCGACCGTGTGCAGCGATTGTGTGCAGCAATTATATCTTTGATGCACACGTGCCGCAATGTGCAGCAAACATTTTTTTGCTGCACATGTCTGAGCGATGTCAACTTATCATTCCCCTTGCATCATCGGACCCACCCCATAGAGTTCCCCCATAAAAAGGGAGGACTAAAAAAATGAAAATTCTGGGAATCACCGCACTTCTGGCCGCGATGGCGGCCACGCCGGTTCTGGCACAGACACAGATCTCTGTGGCGACGGGCGGCACCGGTGGCGTTTATTATCCGATGGGTGGCGGCATTGCCGAAATCATCAACAAACATGTCGAAGGCTACGCCGCAACCGCCGAAGTGACCGGCGCATCGGTGGAAAACATGGGGTTGATTGCCACTGGCGACGCCGATCTGGCCATTGGTCTGGCCGACACGGTTCAGCAGGGCTATTCCGGCACGGGCCGGTTTGATGGCCAGCAATTGCCAATGATCCGCGCGGTTGGATCGCTTTATGCCAACATGATTCAGATCGCCACCATGGCCGATTCCGACATCATGTCAATTGACGATCTCAAGGGCAAACGCGTGTCGGTCGGTGCACCGGGTTCGGGCACCGAGGTCAATGTGCGCACCCTGCTGGAGGCCAATGGCATCTCGTTTGATGATTTCGACGCACAGCGCCTGAACTTCAACGAAACTGCGGATGCGCTGGCCAATGGCGACATCGACGTCGGGTTCTGGAGCGTTGGCGCGCCGACCTCGTCGATCCTGAACCTTGCCACCACCAATGACATCCGCATGATCGGATTGACTGCGGAACAGGCCGAAGCCGCAGATGCCGCAGACCCGACATTCGCGCCAACCGTTCTGGCCGGTGGTCTGTACCAAGGTGTGGCCGAAGATGTCGCGACGCTTGGTATCCCCAATGTGCTGGTCGTATCGTCGGAAATGGACGAAGACGCGGTGTATGAGATCACCAAGGCGATCTTTGAAAACATCGCCGAACTGCGCGCGGTGCATCCGGCGGCCAATGAAACCACCATCGAATTCACCCTGGCTGCGACACCTGTGCCGCTGCATCCCGGTGCAATTCGTTACTACGAAGAAACCGGCGCAACCATTTCGGATGATCTGCGGCCGTGACATCAAGGATCAGAGGGGGGCTTTTTGCCCTCCTCTTTCTTATGGCGTCGGCTCAGGTCGCTGTTCTGGCCGTTGTTCTGGCCAGTGTTCTACAGGCCAGCGAAGTTCGGGCCAGCGACCTTCGGGCCGACGTGGCCCAGACCCGCGTGCTGACGGCAACGCTTGCCAAGGATGGCACCGAAATCGTCCGCCTGCCGGTGGCCGACGGGGCAGGATGGTGCGTGCTTTGGCGTCATTCGGTGCAGGGTTTCGAAGTTACCGATTGCTATGAGAACCGCGGCGGCCATATGGTGCTTGTCCGCTCGCATCAGCCGGATTTTGCCGCCGGTCTTGGCCATTTGATTGGCCGGGGGCGGCAGCTGTCCGATGGCGAAGGCGGCTATTGGATCGAAGATCTGGATGAACCCGTGCCCGGTGACAGCTATATCCTGCGGCCTGGCGGCCCGGCGGTGGATCATCGCCTGCGCACCGATGATGCCGAAATATCCCTGTCTGCAGTTGCGGCGCGAAAACGTGTCCGGGTGGCACTGGAAAAAGGACCCCAGGAATGAGCGAACCAAACCTCGGTACAGCCGAAATCACGCCCAAACCGCAACAACCGGCGCTTGTCTTGCGGGTGATCACCGTGGTTGGCATCGCCCTGTCATTGTTTCAGCTTTATGCGGCCGGGCTACAGCCGCTGGGTCTGTTCTTTCAGCGCCCCATTCATCTTGGGTTCATTTTGGTGCTGTGTTTCCTGATCTATCCGGTGACCGGTGCAAAGCCGCGTGGGGTGTTGGGCTGGGCGATTGACGGCCCGCTGATCCTTTGTGGTATTTTGGTCGGCTATTGGGTGCCCGCCAATATCGACGCCATCGCCAACGCCATTGTGCCGCGCAGCCAGGATGTGACGGTCGGCATTATCACAACGCTGGTGGTGCTTGAGGCCGCCCGCCGCGCGATTGGCATGCCGATGACCATCATCGGCGCGGTGTTCATTGCATATGCTTTCGCGGGGGGGCGCGGGGAATTGCCCTGGCTGGCGGATCTGATGCCCGGCATCCTGAACCATCGCGGCTATTCTCTCGACCGGTTGGCCAGCCAGTTGACCCTGGGGGCCGAAGGCATTTTTGGTCTGCCATTGGGTGTCGCGGCGACATTCATCTATGTCTTTGTGCTGTTCGGTGCCTTTCTAGAGGTCACCGGCGCGGGAAAATTCTTTATTGATCTGGCCTATGCCGCCACGGGGCGCCAACGCGGCGGCCCGGCCAAGGCGGCGGTGCTGGCCTCGGCGGGCATGGGCTCGATCTCGGGCAGTGCCATTGCGAATGTGGTGACCACGGGTGCTTTTACCATCCCGCTG
This sequence comes from Marinovum sp. 2_MG-2023, assembly GCF_030548265.1. Classification (NCBI taxonomy): domain Bacteria; kingdom Pseudomonadati; phylum Pseudomonadota; class Alphaproteobacteria; order Rhodobacterales; family Roseobacteraceae; genus Marinovum; species Marinovum sp. 2_MG-2023. Next base: position 43,816 of record NZ_JAUOSD010000012.1, read on the forward strand.
ATGAAACGGTTGGGCTATCGCCCGGCCCAGGCCGGTGGGATCGAGGCTGCGGCCTCGACCGGTGGTCAGATCATGCCGCCCCTGATGGGGGCTGGCGCGTTCTTGATGAGCGAATTCACCCGCGTGCCATATATCGACATTGTTCTGGTCTCGATTTTCCCGGCCTTCTTGTATTTCGGCGCGGTCTATCTTCTGGTGCATATCGCGGCCTTGAAGCAGGGGCTTCAGGGTCTGCCGGCCTCTGATCTGCCACGGGTGCGGGACGTGTTGAAAGAGGGCTGGCATTTTCTGTTGCCGCTGGTGGCCCTGGTCTGGCTTTTGGTTGCGGGCTATTCACCGATGCGCGTCGGATATTACGCCATCCTGACGGTGATCGCGGCGGCGGTGCTGCGCGGTTTGCTAAAGTATTTCGCCGAAGACCGCAGCATCGAAGGTCTGATCGCCCTGGCCAAGGCCGGTGTGTCAAAAACGCTGGAGGCGTTGGAACTGGGCGCGCGCAATGCGGTGGCGGTGTCGATGGCCTGTGCGGTCGCCGGGATCATCGTGGGCGTTGTCGGCCTGACCGGGCTGGGGCTGAAATTCTCGGCGATGATGCTGGCCTTTTCCGGCGGCAACCTGTTCCTGGCGCTGATCCTTGTGGTGATTGCCAGCCTGATTGTCGGCATGGGCCTGCCGGTCACGGCGGCCTATATCGTGCTGATCATCCTTGTGGGGCCGGCCCTGCAGGAACAATTTGGCGTGCCGCTTCTGGTCGCGCATCTGGTGGTCTTCTGGTGGAGCCAGGATTCAAATGTCACGCCCCCCGTAGCGCTGGCCGGGTTTGCCGGGGCGGCAATTGCCGGGTCCAAACCGATGGAAACCTCTGTTCAGGCGTGGAAATACGCCAAGGGTCTCTACCTGATCCCGCTGTTCATGGTTTACAATGAATCGATCATCCTTGGCGGGCCGTTGCCATTGGTTCTGTGGAACGGCGCAATCGCAATATTGGTGATCGTCGCATTCGCCGCCCTGCTTGAGGGGTATCTCTTTGCCGAGATCCCGGTCTGGCAGCGGCTGGTCGGTGTTCCGGCGATTGTTGCTGTGTTCTGGCCGTCTTTCCCGGTCGAAGTGGTCGGTGCAGCCGTCCTCTTTGGGCTTTTGGCGTTGAACTGGCGCGCGTCAAAAGAACAAGGGGCACCGGCCTAGATCGGGGAACCATTGCGGATGATGCGCGCGGATTGAAAATGCGAAAATTCCGGCGGCGGTTCATTGGTAATCCTATGGTGAAATGCGCCGCGCTGCGCTAGACTTCGGGGATGAAAACCAAGACCCCGCAGAATGGCGAAGCCGAATTCACCGGACATCAGGTGCCGTCCTGGGCGCGCGCCTCGCGTGATTGCGTGCCAGAGGATCTGGCGTTTCTGTCGGGTGCGGCGCTGGCCAGTTTGCATTTGCAATTGGACAATGCTGCGGTGCCGCAGGCGCTGTTGCGCGACCGTCTGGCGCTACGCGCAGCCGAGGCGGGTGTGGCTTTTGCCGGACGCCCGGAAACCGTGGCGGCGCTGCGGGATGCGCTGCATTTGATGCGCCCCGGTGATTTGCCAGGCCCGGCGGGGGACATCTATTTGCAATGGAAACGGGCAACGGGCCGGCCCGCCACGCTGCGCCATCTGTGCCGGGCTTTGCCGCATCATTCCCCCGACCAGATCGGGATCTGGTTGAAATCGGGTCAGGGCGCGCCGATCCCACGGGCCGCCAAGGTGATCGAAACCGTCATCGCCGAGGCCCCGCGCGCCGAAACCACCGCCTTGATCCTTGGCGATGCGGTGCTGGCGGATGGTTTGGGCTGGGATCACGTGATCCCGCTGCTGGCCACGGGGCTGACGCGACGGGCGCTTGGGGCCACCGGGGCAGAGTTGCGCGACGCCTGTCACCGCGCGATCCTGCGATCCGCGCCTGACACGCTGGGGCTGGCCGCTGATCTGGCACGCCGCGCCGCGCGGCTGCGCGCAGTGACGCCAAAATTGCGGGCAAAACCGGCGGCGGCGGCGGTGGCACTGTTTCTCACACGTGACGCCATTGCGCCTTTGGCACTTTCGACCCCGCCGGATGGGGTGGGGCTTTCGGATCGTGCGGCGCGGCGGTTCTGTGATCGTTTGGTCGATCTCGGTGTGGTGCGCGAATTGACCGGCCGCGACAGCTTTCGCCTGTATGGGGTGTGACGATGGCCAAACCAACTTCCGAGCCTGACCTCGACCGAGAGCTGATTGATCTGCCGCCGGAACTGCGCTGGCGGGAATGGATGCGCCGCATCGAGGCGGTTTTGTTTGCCTCTGCCACATCGGTCCCGCGCGAGGATCTGGCGCGGGTGGTTGGGGCCGGCGCCTCGGTCGATCTGCTGGTTGACGATCTGGCCGCCGATCTGGAGGGGCGGGCCTTCGAGGTGGCCAAGGCTGGCGCCGGTTGGGTTCTGCGCACCCGACGCGCCTATGCCGCCACAATCCGGGCGGCGGCGGATGTCGGCGGGCAATTGCTTGATCTCAATGCCTTTGACATCGCGGTTCTGGCGGCGATTGCCTATAATCAGCCGGTGACGCGCGACGGGCTGAAAGACATCTTTGGCAAGGACATCAGCCGCGATCTGATCGGCCGACTTCAGGACCGCAAACTGATTGCCATGGGTCCGCGCAGCCCAAGGCGCGGCGCGCCATATACCTTTGTCACCACGGATCAATTCCTGATTGCCTTTGGGTTGGAAACCCTGCGCGATCTGCCGGATCGGGAACAATTGCAGGATGCCGGTTTGACCGGATAGGTTCGGGGGGCCGCCGCCGATAATCCACTCGACACCGGGGGTTCTATCCCTATCCTGTGCACAAAGCGCCGGTCATCGGCCCAATGAATAGAAAGGTGTCAGATGCAAAAACGCCCCCTCGGGTCCTCTGGGCTGATGGTGACCCCCCTGTGTTACGGCACATCCTCCTTGTCTGACATGCCCGACACCTATGGCTATTCGGTGTCCGAGGATCGCGCGCGCGCCACGCTGGAGGCGATTTTCGCCGGTCCGGTGAATTTCCTCGACACCTCGCGCAATTACGGCATGGGGCGATCGGAACAGCGCATCGGCGATGCCATCCGCGCGAACGGCGGCCTGCCAGAGGGGTTTGTCCTGTCGTCGAAATTGGATCGTGACATGGAAACGGGCCGGTTTGATGCCGCCCGCGTGCGCGAAAGCATCGCCGAAAGCATGGAAGCGCTTGGGCTGGATCATATTCCCTTGCTGCATTTGCACGACCCGGAACATGCCCGTGATCTGAGCGAAATCACCGGCGATGGCGGCGCGCTGGATGAATTGTTCAAGCTGAAGGAAGAAGGCATTGCCGGGGCGGTGGGGCTGGCGATGGGCCGGCTGGATGTGATGGATCCGATCCTGCGCGCCTATCCGTTTGATGCCTTGATCAGCCACAACCGGTATACGCTGCTCAACCGGTCGGCGTCGGACATGTTCGACTATGCCGTGGATCAGGGCATGGCGGTGCTGAATGCCGCGCCTTATGCCGGGGGTGTCTTGGCCAAGGGCAGCGCCGTGATGCCGCGCGTCACCTATCAAGAGGCTGATGATGCCGCCCTGGCCCCGGTGCGCCAGATCGAGGCGCTTTGCGCCGAACATGGCATTGCCCCCGGCGCCGCCGCGCTGCAATTTTCGCTGCAAGATCCGCGGATAACTTCGACAATCATCGGCGTGTCAAAGCCAGAGCGGCTTGCACAAACGCTGGATTGGGCCAATGCCCCGATCCCGGCAGAGGTCGCCACGGCGCTGGCCGCCGTGCCCTATTCCAGCGAAGATCCAGAGGCCAATCGCGTCTACAAACCCGGCTGATCCTCGGCGTCAGAAATCTTCGGCCAGCAATTTGTCAATTGCGGTGTTCAACCCGGCCAGATCCTCCGCCAGGAGGGTCTCCAGCCGTGTCTGATATTCGCTGGCGATCCGCTTCAACTCAATCATCAGATCCCGTCCGGCATCGGTCAGCATCAGCACCACCAACCGGCGATCGTCGGTGTTTGTCTCCTTGGTGACAAGCCCGCGCGCCTCAAGCTTGGTTGCGGCGCGACTGGCTTTGGATTTCTCCAGATGCACTTCACGTTCAATGTCGCGCACCGACACGGCGCCGCGATCGGCCACATTGACCAACACCCGCCATTCGGCAATCGAAATGTCGTAATCGGCGCGATATCGCCGCGACATGCCAAGGCTCAGATGCTCTGCCACCACCGCCAGACGATAGGGCAGAAACTCTGCCAATTGAAAATCCAAACTGCTGTTGTCCATGTCGCGACTTTAGGAGAGTTCATTTCATTTGCAATGAATAATGACCGCAAAAGACGATTTCATGGCCCAATACCGGATGCATTTGCGCGCCCCCTGTCCCCCAAACACAGGACACCGCCCGCAAATGACACCGATAGGCGTGCCAACGCGGGGCTTCTTCTGTTTAAAAATATCCCGGGGGGGCCAAAGGCCGGGGGCAGAGCCCCCTCTGACCCCTCAAAGCACCCCCCCCGCGCGCGCCGGTCAAGGGGCGGGCGCTATTCCGGGTTATGGTCGGTCAGACATTCGGAATGGTCGCGCAGGACTTCCAGCACCCGACAATCCGCGACCGATCCGCCCTCGCATTGCTGCACCATGCGGTCCAATTCAACTTTCAGCGCCTCCAGCCGGGCAATCCGGCGCTCCACCTCACGCAGATGCCGCTGGGCAATGCTGTCCACCGCAGCGCAATCCTGATGCGGGCGATCCGTCAGATCCAGCAGCCCACGGATCATGTCCAGTGGAAACCCCAGCTGGCGGCCGTGGCGAATAAAGGCCAGCCGGTCCAGCGTCGCGGTGTCATAGCGCCGTTGCCCGCCGGCGCTGCGCGCGGGCTCTGGCAACAGGCCGATTTCCTCGTAATACCGGATGGTCTGCACCTTGGTGCCGGTGCGTTTCGCCAATGTGCCGATTGCCAGCATGGTGCCGCCTTTCCCATCTGCCGCCGGATCCACGGCACTGGCACCGACTCTGTCGCGATCCATCCACAGTTTCAAGGGCCGGACCAAAAGCGCGGGATCAGGCGTTGACGTCGACGACCACCCGGCCCTTGACCTGCCCCTTCAGGATATCTCGCCCCAATTGCGGCAACTCGGCCAGCGTTGCCGGTTGCACCATGGTGTCCAGCTTGGCCGTCGGCAGATCACGGGCAATTCGCGCCCAGGCCCGTTGCCGGTTTTCAAAGGGCTGCATCACGCTATCAATGCCAAGAAGGTTCACCCCCCGCAGGATAAATGGCGTGATCAATGCACCATCAATCGCTGCCCCACCGGCCAGGCCAATCGCCGCAACCGACGATCCATATTGCATTTGTTTCAGCACCCGGCCCAGCATGACACCGGCCACCGCATCCACACAGCCGCCCCAGACCTCGGCCTCCAGCGGTTTGCGGCTGGTTTCGGCGTATTCGTCGCGGGCCACAATCTGGCTGGCGCCCAGCGATTTCAGGTAATCTTCCTGCTCCGGTCGGCCGGTCACGGCGGCCACCTGATGCCCAAGATTTGCAAGGATCGCGGTCGTAACCGACCCCACGCCGCCCGCCGCACCGGTGACCAGAACCGGCCCATCGGTGATGCCCTGATCTTCCAGCGCCATCACCGCCAGCATTGCGGTCAACCCGGCGGTCCCAACCGCCATCGCCTGATGCGTGGTCAAACCTTGGGGCAGGGGTACCAGCATATCGGCTTTGACCCGCGCTTTCTGGGCGTAGCCGCCCCAACGGTTTTCACCGACGCGCCAGCCGGTCAGCACAACCTTGTCACCGGGTTTGTAGCGGGCATCGTCGGAGGTTTCGACCGTGCCGGCAAAATCAATGCCGGGCACATGCGGATAATTGCGCACCAGACCGCCACCGGGGCCGATGCACAGCCCGTCTTTGTAATTCACCGTGGAATACTCCACCGCAACCGTCACTTCCCCCTCTGGCAATTGATCTTCGCTGACCTCGGCGACCTGCGCCGATGTTTTGCCGTCGGCGTCTTTTTCAACCAGCAGTGCCTTGAACATGGGGGGCTCCTTTTCTTGATGACCTGCGTTGCCTTGATCGGCGATTCCATTTATAATTGCCTTACAATTAAATGTAAGACAAATGAAAAAGCCAAAACCACAGAAAAAAGCCGATCTTCCGGCCCAGATCGCCAAGTCTTTGCGGGATGCCATCCTGTCCGGGGAATTGACGGTGGATGACCGTTTGCCTTCTGAGGCGGATCTGTCCGACACGTTTGACGTGTCGCGCCCCACGGTGCGCGAGGCGTTGAAACGTCTCGCGGCGCAATCGCTGATCCGAACCGAACGGGGCGCATTTGGCGGCGCGTTTGTGCGGCGGCTTTCCTATGAAGAGGCGCAGGTGCAACATGCGTCAAACGCGACTTTGTTGTTGTCTATCAACGGGATAAGCTTCTCGGTCGCCTGTGAGGCGCGGTATGCGTTGGAAAAATCGGTCACCGCGCTGGCCTGTGCGCGGCGCAGCGATGCCGATTTGGCGGCAATGCGGGCAGAAATCGCCCGTCAGGGCAGCGAGGGGCTGAGTGACGAAGATTTCTGTGCGTCGGATGTGGCCTTGCACCGGGCCTTGGTCGATGCGGCGGGCAATTCGATCCTGTCCTATCAACTGGCCGGCGCGGTCGAGGCGATGCAGCCGCTGATGAACATGATCACCTTTTCCGCCCGGTCGCGCGAACAGATCGTGGTGCTGCATACCGCGCTGGCGGACGCCATTGCCGCGCGCGATGTCACCGCCGCGGATGATGCATTGATGGCCCTGGAGCGATATACGCTTGAGCTGGGCGAAGGTGTGATTGCCGGGTTTCAGCGCAACAGAACCGCCAGCCAAGGCGGGTCCGGATCAAGGTCATCATAACCTGCGCCGTTGTCGGCCAACCAATCCCCCAGATACTTAAGGAAATCCGCCGCGTTTGCCTGTACCGGGCGATAGCGCGGGGACCATGCGGGGCCGCCCCAGTCATCCCAGGGGGCTGCGCGGTTGATGTGGTCCCCGAGATCGGAATTGACCAAAATACACTTTCCAACCGCTTCAAGCGTTGTCTGGCTGATCTGGCCCCGGGTTCCGTCCAGATGATTGCGATCCGTCAACCTGGTGCAATAGCCGGGCAGGGTGGGTCGGCCATAAGGTGAGGCGCGCACGCCTTCGAACCATTGCCGGGCAAGAAAGCTGCGCCCCTTCTGTCCGGTCTCGGCCCCGTCATGGGTGAAGCGACAGCCATCAAACACGAACCCATAGGGCCGGTGCAGCGCCGTAGAGGGCGCGACCGCCCAGCTTTGCGCGCCCCGCACGCCACGGGTCCGCAGGGTGCAATTCTGAAAATATCCGGTTGCGCCGCCAAAGATGAAATCCACATCGCCGGAAATGGTGCAATCCCGCAGCAATGTGCGGGACGGGCCAAGCCCGGCCTGAAGATACAGGGTGTCCTGAAAGCTCTCGAGGGTCAGATCACACAGGCTGACCCGGTCGGCCCCGGCGACATGCAACGCCACGGCCTGATGCTGGCCTTGTGAAAATCGGCCTTCGGCATCGGGCACCGCACCCTTCGGGGCGGCAGCCACCCGATCACAGGCATAGAGGTTTCGGATGGTCATCCCGGAAACAGAGGTATCGTCGCGTGCAATCCGCAACACCGATGTATTCCCGGTGGTCAGCACCTCTCGCGCGGCGAGGGTGGCAAAATGGTTTTGGGTATCGGGATGGGCGGTGTCAAAATCGGCGCCAAAGCGGTCTGCAAATTCGCGGCCCGGCATTTGGGCATCAATCCGCGCCGCGAGCAGGGTCTTGTCGGCCCCCGCCCCGACAAGACTGAGCGGCGGGGCGCTGGCGGGAACTATGGTCGGACCCTCATAAAACCCCGGCGCAATATGGATGACCCGCCGGGTTTTGGTGCCGCTGACAGTATCCTCTATGGCGCTGTCGTAAATCGCCCGGTCAATCGCGGCCTGAAGCGTCGGCAAAGCCCCCGCCGTGCCACGACAGACCAGATAGTCCGGCTTGGCGTGGACAAGCGGTCCCGGCAACCACGCCACACCGTCGGTGCCGTCCAGCACGTTGGGGCGTGAAAATTGCCGGGCTGTCTGGCTCATTGTCCGGCCAGCGCCAGCGCCTTGAGGTCGGATTGCGCAAGATCGGTCGCAATGGCCATCATCAAGGGCCCCACGCCCTTGGCATCATCGCTTTTTAACGGTTCCGTCAGGTAATATTCCGCACTGCCGTCGCGATAACGACCCTCAAACGGGCCAAGTCCGGCAACATGCACAATCCCGGTCATTTCATGACCGGTGCCATCGGTGCGCGGATTGAGCGCGAAATCGGTCAATGTGCGGCAGATGTGATCTGTCGACCCGGACCAGAGCCCCAGATCCCGCGCCTTCAACAGGGCATAGCTGAACATCGCCGAGGCCGAGGTTTCGGTATAATTGCCTTTCAGGTCGGGTTGTTCGATCACTTGCAGCCACAGGCCATTCGGCTGACGCAGATCGGCAACATCGGCCAAAAGCGTTTCGGTGCGTGCCTTGAGCGGGGCAAAACCTGCCGGTCCGACCAGATCCGCGATATCCACGAGGGCCATCGCCAGCCATCCCAATGCCCGCGCCCAATGGGCGGTGGGGGATCGGCCGCTGTCGGGGTCGGCCCATGGCTGTTTGCGCGCTTCGTCCATCGCATGGGCATAAAGCCCGGTTGCGGGAGCAAATGTCAGCTCCATCGCGCGCCCGATCTGGGTCAGGGAATCGGCAATCAGCGCCTCATCCCCGCGGCGCAGACCATAGCCGATCTGGAACGGCGGCCCCATGTAAAGACCATCCAGCCAGACCTGCCAAGGATAGCGCAGTTTGTGCCAATAGATGCCGGTTCTTGTGCGCGGATGGGTGGCGAGTTGATCCATCAACACCGCCGCATAGTCGAGATATCGCGCCTCTCCTGTCACTTCATGCAGGTACAGCAGCGTGCTGCCGGATTTGATATTGTCGATATTATAATCGCTGGCGGCATAACCGGCGAGCGTTGGACCATCGCGCAATTGTGGCGAAATCAGCCGAAGGATATGCGTCAACCAACGATCTTCGCCGGTCGCACGGTGCAGCAGTTCCAACCCACGATAGATCAACCCGTCTTCGTAACACCAGGCGCCTGTCTTGTACGGCTGATAGGTTTCGGCATAGCGGTCGAAATAATCCATCAGCATGCAACAGACTCCTTCTGATAGGGGATCTCGGTGATGGTGCCCGCCACATCGGCGAATTCCGACAGAATGCCGCCATGGCGCACCGGCGCGACCCCGAGGGCCATCAGCGGCACATCGGCCTGGGCGGCGGGGTCGTATGACAGTTGGACATTGAAAAGCTGCACGCCGGTGACAGGCGATTCTGGCAGCCCGAGGATCGCCGCCGCCGCCAGGGAGACACCCCGCGCCGTGACATCGCACAGGGTGATGTCGTGGATCACCGGGGTTGTGTCATCCACCACCGCAGGCATACGCGACTGCACCACCTCGGATTTTCCATCATGGTCGCAAAAGTAGAACATGTTGATCGCCAGCGGTGTCGGCACATTCACCATGTCAACACGGGTCAGGGTGACACCGCTCACGGTGCCCCCGCGCCCGCGCCGGGTTTTCAGCCGAAGTCCCCGGTCGGTCGCATGGAATTCACAGTCAGAGATGGTGATGTCATGGATGCCGCCGGACATTTCCGACCCTAGCACCACCGCACCATGGCCCCGCATCATCCGGCAATGGCTGATCGTGACATCGCGGGTTGGGGCAATATGGGCGATCTGATCTGCGTCGGGGCCCGTGCCACGCTTGCCGGCCTTGATGGCAATGCAATCATCCCCAACCGAAAAATCGACGCCGCAAATCGTGACGCGGGTGCAGCTTTCGGGGTTCAGCCCATCGGTATTGGGGCTGTCGGGTGGGTTTTCGATCCGCACGGAGGAAACATGAAGATCGGCGCAACGATAGGGATGTAATGTCCAGGACGGCGAATTTCGCAGCGTTACACCGGTCAGGCGGGCCTGATCGCAATAGGCCAGATGTACGGTGCGCGGGCGTCGTGCACCCTCACGCGTTTCTTTTGGCCAGGTCCACCAATCGCCCCGGTCGCCGCCGCCATCAATCACACCGCGCCCGGTGATCGTTACGCCGGTGCAATCCACCGCCGTGATCAGTGCGGCAAAGGCCGCTTCGGGCAGCCCTTCCCAGGTGCCCATCACGCGCCCGGTTGCATCATGGGCGGCCAATTGCGGCCAGCCGACGCGATCGGCAATTGCCGCAAGTTCCGCGCCTGCGTCCAGGAGCAACGTCATCTGTGGTTTCAGAAAGATCGGCCCGCTGAAATAGCGCCCGGATGCCAGCCGCAAGGTGCCCCCGGCGGGCACGGCGGCAATCGCGCGGGCCAGCGCATCCGAATTGTCGGCCAGTGCGGGATCAACCCCGAAATCCGCGGCATCTATCAGACCGGCACAGGGCAGGGTCTGTACGGAAACCGTGCCGAGATCACAGGTCATATGGTATCGGGTTGCCGGACACAGCCCGTCGATGAACACGGCCACCTGATCAGTTGTGCCATTGGCCACCAGAGTGCCGTTGTCATCGCACAGCGACCAGTCCAGCGGGCGGGGCAAGGCAAATCGCGCGCCGGGAGATGTGACAAGAAGGGACAGGGTCCTTGCGGTGGCCGCAAGAACGCGAACAGCGGTCATGGCATCTGCTTTCACTTGAGGGGAGGTGCCGGATCAGGTCCGGCACCCCGATTGGTGCAATCGAAGGGTCAGGAACCGATGTCTTCCAGCGCTTCCTCGATTGCATAGCTCATCTCATCGGCGGCGGTGGCCGCGTCGATTTCGCCATAGGCAAAAAGCTCCAGGTTGTCCTGCATGGCCGAGCGCACATCGGGGAATTCCATCATTGGATGGATGCCCGGGCCTTCTGCATTGATCACGCGGGCCTGTGCCTCGATCTGGATTGGTGCGATTGCCCCGGCCTTCAGCAATTGTTCACGCGCGGTTTTGGACGCCGGGACGCCGCGGGTCGAACCCAGCGCCGCGACGCCTTCGGGTTCGTTCAGCAAACAGTTCAGAACTTCGGCGGCCGCCTGTTGTTTGTCGGATTTGGCCGAGATCGAGAACACCATTGACGCTTTGCGATAAATGCCCGGTGTTTTCTGGCCGTCCTGTGACAGCAGATCGACATAAACAAGCTCTTCGCCGTCATTCATCGGATCAGAGATTTTGAAATAGGTTGAATCCCACTGATAGGTGCCGGCGATCTTGCCATTGGCCCAATCCGGGTTTTCATGCAGCGGGATGTTGCCCGCGCCGGCCACGGATTTCCAATCCAGAATGACGTGGTTGTCGACCAGTGTCTTGTAAAAGGAAATCGCCTCGGTCAGCTCTTCTTTGGTCCAGGCCAATTCATTGGTGGCCGGGTCGATCAGTGCCTTGCCGGTTTTCTGGGTGCCATAGAGCGTGATGATCAGCGCCGCGTCCAGCCGCGCCGCTTCGAACGGATAGTAATCATCGCCCAGTTTTTCGGCGAACACCGGGCCGGCGGCCACCAGATCATCCCAGGTTTTTGGCAGCTCAAGTCCGGCTTTGTCCCAGGTGGTCTTGTTGAACGCAAACAGCCGCCCCGTGGTCGAAATCGGCAGACCGTTCAGTTTGCCATTCATGGAACCGGCTTCGATCTGGGCGGCGTCCCAATTCGACAGATCAATGGTGTCGGACAGCGTGGTAAGGTCGGCAAGCCCGGTGCCATTCGCGGAATAGATCGACAACCAGGGCCAGTTGACCTGCATCAGATCGGCCTCGGTGCCGCCAGCGATCTGGGTTGTCAGTTTTTCGAAATGGCCGGACCAGCCGGTAAATTCCGGGCTGATGGTATGACCGTGTTTTTCGCCACAGATCTCAAGCGCGGTCTGGGTGGCCTGGTGACGGCTATCGCCGCCCCACCAGCTCATCCGCAGATCGGCGGCACCGGCGGTTCCCGCAAGGGCCGTCGTGGCGAGTGCAAGGCTCAGAACATTCAGTTTCATTTGATTTCCTCCCATGGAACTCAGGTTTTTTGATTGGCGGCGAGAGAGATATTCTCGCCGCTTTCGGCGTTGAACAGGTGGATGCGCGGCCCAAGTGGCAGAAGGCCGACGCGGTCGCCGCGTGCCAGCGTCCTGTCGAACCGCTCTGACGGGATCACAGCAACAAGAAGCGCATGGCCGACGCGGGCATGCAGATTGACCTCATGGCCCATGAATTCGAGATTGCTGATGGTCCCGGTCAATGCATCGGGGGTGTCGGGGGCAACAACCGACAGATGTTGCGGGCGCACACCCAGGGTGACCGGGCCATCAACGGCGGTCACACGGTCGGCCAACCCCTCGGCAACCTGTATCGTCTGGCCATCCGTGGTCAGGCTTGTCACGCCCTCGGCCCGCGACAAGACCGCAGGAAACAGGTTCATTTCCGGCATGCCGATAAAACCCGCGACAAAGGCATTGGCCGGGCGTTCATACAGCGTCACCGGATCGGCAACCTGCATGATATGGCCGTCCTTCATCACACAGATCCGGTCGCCCATGGTCATGGCCTCGACCTGATCATGGGTGACATACACCACGGTGGCGGGCCGGCCTTCGGCGCGCAGACGTTTGTGCAGATCGGTGATCCGCACCCGCATCGAGGCCCGCAGTTTGGCATCAAGGTTCGACAGAGGTTCGTCGAACAGAAACACCTCTGGCTGTTTGATCAGCGCCCGGCCCAGGGCGACACGTTGCGCCTGACCGCCCGAAAGCTGTTTCGGCAACCGATCCAGAAGCGCCTCGATTTCCAGAATGCCCGAAACGGTGTTGGTGGCTGCCGCAATTTCCTCGGCTGGTTTGCGCTTCAGCCGCAGACCAAAGGACAGATTGTTGCGCACCTTCATATGCGGATAAAGCGCATAGTTCTGGAACACCATGGCGATGCCGCGCTTGCCCGGCACCAGATCGTTCACGACATTGTCGCCGATCTGAATTTCCCCGCCGGTGATGGTTTCCAACCCGGCAATCATCCGCAAAGTGGTGGATTTGGCACAGCCCGACGGGCCGACCAGCACCATGAATTCCCCCTCTTTCACATGCAGGTTGATGCCGTGAACGGCCTTGAACCCGTTGCCATAGGTCTTTTCGATTGAATTCAGTCGTAGTTCGGCCATCAGCCTTTCACACCTCCCGAGGATATGCCCTGGATGAATGATTTCTGGGCGAGAAAGAAAACGATGAGCGACGGCGTCAGGGCCAGAACGGTCATGGCGAGGATCGAGTTCCAGTTGAAGGCTTCTGTGGCGTCGATCGACAGTTTCAGCGCCAGCGAGATGGGGTATTTTTCAACCGTCGAAATATAGATCAGCGGCCCTAGGAAATCGTTCATCGTCCACATGAATTGGAACAAACAGACCGACACCAGCGCAGGCGTCAACATGGGCACCACAATAAACACCAGCGTTTGCAGGGTGTTGGCCCCGTCGACGCGGGCGGCCTCCTCCATCTCGCGGGGGATGGCGCGCAGGAATTGGATCACCATAAAGACAAAGAACGCATCCCCCGCCAGCCAGGCCGGCGCAAACAGCGGCAGATAGGTATCCAGCCAGCCAAGTTCGCGAAACAACAGGTATTGCGGGATGCGGGTGACTACATCGGGCAACAGCAGCGTGGCGATCAGGATGGCAAACAGGATCTTTTTGCCGGGAAATTCGAACCGGGCAAAACCATAGGCCACCAGCGTGCAGGAAATCGCGGTGCCGATCACCTTGGGGATGACGATCTGCAACGAGTTGATGAAGAAATGCCCAAAGGTGTAAGGGGTCGAGGTTTTCCAACCGTCGATATAGCCCTGAATGGTGGCCTCTTTCGGCCAGAACCAGGCGGATGTGAACATCTCGGCGTTGGTCTTGAACGAGGCACCGACCAGCCAGATCAGCGGATAAATCATGATGAGGCCGACAACAATCAGCAGGGAATACCGCAACGTGGCAGAGATCCGGGCCTGTCGGCGCAGTTTCCGCTGTAATTGCGTTGGTGGCGCGGCGGTGGCGGGGATGTCGGGCAGCAATGACATGGGATCAGCTCCTCTTGTCGCCGGCGTAATAGACCCATTTTTTCGATGACCAGAAGGCCAGCAGGGTCAGCGCCATGATGATTGCGAACAGCACCCAGGCAATCGCCGAGGCATAGCCCATGTCAAAACTCTTGAACGCTTCGTCATAGATATAAAGCGGCAGCAGATAGGTGGATTTCAGCGGCCCGCCCTGGGTAATGATGTAAGGCCCGTTGAATTCCTGAAACGCCTGCACGGTCTGCATGATCAGGTTGAAAAAGATCACCGGCGTGATCAGCGGCAGGGTGATGTGACGAAAGATCCGCCAGGGGCCGGCACCGTCGATTGACGCGGCCTCATACAGGGATTTGTCGATGCTCTGCAAAGCGGCCAAGAATATCACCATCGCCGATCCGAACTGCCAGCAGCGCAACAACGTGATGGTAAACAACGCATTGCCGGGATCGCCAAACCAATTCACCGGTTCGCCGCCAAAGGCCACGATGATCATGTTGACTAGCCCGGTATTGGCGAAAATATAACGCCACAGAACCGCAATCGCGATCGACCCGCCCAGCACCGACGGCACATAATACGCGGTGCGAAACAGGTTGATGCCACGCAGCCGGTAATTCAGCACCACCGCGATGAACAACGCGAATGTCAGCTTGAGCGGCACGGTCAGGAACACATAGGTCAGCGTGACATTCAGCGATTTGTCAAAGGTCCGGTCGCGGGTGAACAGTTTTTCATAGTTCTTCAAACCCACCCATTCCGGGCTGGACAAAAGGTCATAGTCGGTAAAGCTGAGATAGAAAGAGGCCACAAACGGGAAGGCCGTGAACAAAAGCAGGCCGATGGCATAGGGGGCGACATACCACAGCCCCAGAAATTTACTGTCACCGCCCACTACGCGACTCCCTTCAATGTTTCGGGCAACCATTCTGCGGTGGCGGCCAGCATGGCGTTGAACATGGTTCGGACGTCATCCTCTGGCAGATGGCGCAGCAGGGGGTCTGATCGGAACAGCGGGAACAACGCGGCGTGATGGCCTCCCAGAACCGCCGACAACAATGCGCTTTGGCGTTCGGCGTGGTCGGTGACAATCGGCTCCAGCGCTGGTGGCAAACGTCCAGCATGAATGGCCTGTACCCCCAAGCCAGAGAATATCGCATTGGTCTCGACAATGGCCCCGGTCGGCAGGCCGGTGATCTGTCCCCGATTGGGCAGATTGGCGTTGCTGACAAAAGCGTCGCCCGTCATCAGGGCGGCGATTTGGTCTATCATTGCCTCGTCCGACCGCTGGGCGACCGGGGCAGCATCACCCCGGCGCAGCGCCTCGGCATGGGTCAGTTTCGCGGCGCGATCGCGGATGCGGTAGGCCACGGGCGTCAGGGCAAAGCCCCAGTCGCCGGGGTTATTCATGTATTCGCTCAAGGGGAGAAATTCCGCCAAATGTCGGTCACCCGCCGCAGCCGGAATCCCAAATCGGCGAAACAGATCAAAGGCCACCAGATTGCGGGTGCCGAAATACCCGGCGTGTTCCGCGTCTTCGCCGGGCTCTGTCTGCGCCCAGCCAGATGTCATATGCGCGGCAACAAAGGCGTCATAGGCCGGGCGCATATCCCGGCCAGCAAGTGAAATCCGGTCAACAAAAGTGAAATGGTTGATGCCGAGGACATTCACCTGCACATCGCGATGCGTGTAAATATCCTGTCCCGCGTGTTGATTGGCGATCCCGGCGACCTGACGGCGGATCTTGGTCACCTCGTGGCATTCACCCCAGGCGCGGATGCCGGGACAGGCCGCAAACAGCGCCCCGGTCAGGACCGACATCGGATTGGTCAGATTGCAGACATAGGCGTCTGGCGCATGTTGGCCGATGGCGGTGCCGATCTCTGCCAACATCGGAATGGCGCGCATGGCGCGGACGAAACCGCCGGGACCAACCGTATCACCCACCGCCTGGGCAATCCCGTGGCTGGCAGGGATGGCAATGTCCTGCGCCATATCTTCGAACCGACCGGGCAGGATGGAAATCACCACGATATCGGCGCCGTCTAAGGCCCCCGCCAGGGTGTCACAAGCGCGATATGTGGCGGGCGTGCCCCGGCTGACGGCACCATGGCGCTGGCCGATTTCGGCGTTGCGCTGTGCCGCAGCCGGATCAATATCATAGAGCCGCACATCAGCGGCAAGGCGGGTGTCAAAGGCCAGATCGGCCATCAACCCCATCGCCCAATTCAAAGATCCGCCGCCGACAAAGGCGATTCTGACAGAAGCGGGTGTTTGTTGATCGGATTCGTGCATTATGTCCCAGACGGGATTCCGCCATGGCGGCAAGATCCTGTCCTTTCCTCCCAATTTTGAACAGCTTTCGTAAAATTTCACGGGGCTGATCGGTTTACATCAGAGTAATATGCTAGTTTCACAACGGGAATGATGATAAATCGACAAAATGATGGATCAAATCGAACATTCAGCGCTCAGCCATATCCCGATGCGGTCCTTGTCGCTGCGGTTGGCGCGGTCGACGATCAAAATGAACCATGATCGCGGCTGGCGAATCGACAAGGTGAACCCGGTGAACGATCTGTTGATCTGTCTGTCGGGGCGCGGGCGCTATCAGGTTGGTGAGGACCGGGAGGTTGTGACGCTGGAGGCCGGCCATGCGATGTTGATCCCGGCCTATACCCGGTTTCGCGGCGTGCATGTGGGAGATGAAACCCTAGTGGGCATTGCGCAACACTTTTCGCTCGAACTGTTTGGCCGTGGCGATCTGATCAAGCAAATGACGTTGAAGCCCGTGGCGGCCCTGCCGGATTGGCCTGTGTTGGGCCCTGTTTTGCACCACTTTCGCGAAAGCGCTCCAACCGGCGGCACCACATTGGCCCAGCATCATCAGTTCATGGTGTTCCTTCTGGCCTATCTGGAGGCTGCGTTCCTGGATTGGTCCGCCCCAGACAAAACCCCGGACAGTCAGGACCATTTGTCGATTCAGATCATGTTGGTCGCGTCACGTCTGTCTGCTGATCCACTCGGGTCGGGATTGGAAGAGGCGCTGATCGGCGTGCCATATAATGGCGATTATTTCCGAAGGGCGTTCAAGGAGCGGCTCGGCCATACACCGCAGAAATTTCGCGAGTTGAAGCGGATGGAATTCGCGGCCAACCGATTGGGCATGGGTCTGTCGGTCAAGGCCGTGGCGGCAGAATTGGGTTATGGCGATCCCTATTTTTTCAGCCGCATGTTCAAACGCTATCTTGGCGCCAGCCCGTCGAAGTATCGCGAACGTCCGGCGCATGTCCGCCGCACCCTTGCAGCGGAAGGTCAGACAAGAATCTGACAGCAGATGCCCGTTGATGTCGCTGGCAGATGCCCAAGGGAATTGACTGTGTCGTGGTTCAAAGGCGTTCCGCATTACTGCGCAATGGGCAGCCGCAACCGCACGGCGGTTCCCCTGCGTCCGTGGGGCGGATCGAATATGTCGAAACTGCCGCCGTGTTTTCGCGCGATTTTGTCGACAATCGCCAAACCCATTCCGGGGCCGGGGCTGTCGTCCCGGGACTGCAATTTGACCATCGGCTTCAGGACATTCTCCCGTTGTGCCACGGGGATGCCAGGGCCGTTATCGCGCACCCAAACCTCGACCATGTCCCCGACCGCCCGACCAAGCACCGTTATATATGGGGTGGCCGGGTGATGGACGACCGCATTGGACAGCAAATGCCCGACAGCCATCACAAGATCGGTTTCATTGGAAAAGGCCCGGCTGGCGTCACAGCGTATCCGCAGCAAAACCCCCTTTGGCATTTCTACGGTGTCGCGTGCCAGTGACAGGCATCCTGCCAGGGGGACGGGTTTCTGATCCGCCATGCCCGCCCGCGACAGCGCCAACAAACCTTGGATCATGTCATCCAACCGCTGGGTGTGGACTTGCAAAAGGGCAAATGACTCTGCCGGGCCGTCTGGCAATTCGATGCCCGCGTCGGCCAGATCTTCGGATATCCAGGACGGAAGCTGTGCAATGGCCCGCGTCGATGCGCGCAGGTCATGCGAGAACCGGTAAATCAAGTCTTCAACGGGATCTTGTGGCGCCACCACGGGGCGATCAGATGGCATTATGTGGCCGGGACACACGTTTTGCCGAGGCTGGATAGCTGCTGTACAGGGCATTCCAACGCTGCAATTGTGCGGCGCGCCCGACCTGTTCCGTCGTCAACTCCCATGCCAGTTCGATACTCTTCAGGGCCGCGCGCGGCGGAACTTCCCCTGACAGGGCGTTCAACAGCCAGTAATTCAAGGCTTCGAAATAACTGCCGCGCCGGGCGACATAGAAATCCGGAATTGCGTTGCTCATTGCCTGACGGTGCACATTCAAGAAGTCTTTGCCGTATACTTTAACAATGCCGGGATCCTCGTAATGTTCGACACGATAGGGGTCAAAATAGCCGTCTATTTCGGCGATGGATCTGGCAGAGACCTCTGTATCGACCGCGGTCTGACAGAAGAGATAGGCCAATTCCGGCACCGGGCAGTGCCGCGCAATCACATAGCTCCACCCCCAATTGAAATATGCCAAGGGCACATGTTCGCCATCAATCACACCACCTGGCAGTGGCCCGTTGACCACATTGCCATACATGCCCGAACCCGGTGCATTCAGGCTTTTCTGGGTGCCGCCCCAGCCAATATTGGCAAAAACATCCCCGCGATTGTACCGTTTCCAATTGTCAAAAAGCCCAAGATTTGCACCGGTCAGGTGCTGGGCAGAGACAATCATCGCCTCCAGCGCAGCGAGGCCAACCTCGCTTGCCACGCCCGGTCGACAATCCGAATGGAATGGCAACCCGCCCGCAGCGTGAAACCGGGACCACCATTCCCAGGCGACATAATTTGCGGTCCGAAACAGACATCCACCGTATTGGCCGACCTCTGGTCGATGGAAAAATGCCATTTGCCGGTCCACTTCGTCCCAGGTGCGCGGAATCGCAAGCAGCGTGCCGGTCAAATCGGCATAGCGTGATTGTTCATCGGTGTTTTCCATCATTTTGCGGTTGTAAAACATCAAATAAACATCGCCGTCCGTTTGATACCCCCAATGTTGACCATCAAAAGTATCGCCCGATTGATAAAGCTGTGACCCCGCGAAATCCGACGGCTGATGTGCCTTGGCAAATTGATCAACCGGCAGAATGGCCCGGGATTCGACCAGATCCGGAATGCCAAAGGTCGCGGGAAGGGCGATATCAATTTGGCTTGCGGGGGTGATTGATTCCAGAATCAGGGCGGAATTGATATTGTCGACATCGGTGACAATCGTTTCCACCGGACAGTTACATTCGTGTTCGAAATGTGCCGTCACCGGCCCAAGGTTGGCCTGCGCACCATTCGGAACCAGCATCCGCAAAGGGCGACCAAGCCGCATCAGCAGAGCCTGCATCTGGCGCTCGCTGATCTGAGACCGATCAGCGGCGGCTTGCGCCAACCCGGCAAACGGCATCGCCGCGCTGGCCGCACCCGCAGCAAGTAAAAAACGCCTCGAAAACATGGCCCCTCCGCAAAGCTGAACAAATGCCATTTTGCAGGGTTGGATTTAAGAACCGGTAAAGACTTGTGGTTTATTCAAGATGGAATGGCATTGCGGGAAGGGATCAATGGGCCGACGGTCACTTTTATTCAGGTTGCGGGCGGGCGCAATTTTTCTGGTCTTTTCCGGTCTCTTTTCTCTTTGTGGTGTCTGGTATACATTGGATTGGCTTGGGGGAAAGGCAGAGGATCTGACAACAGAAACCTCGTCTCTATTGCAGGTCACCCGAAAGATTCCGGAGTTGAGCCTTAAAGTGGGGTCTTTTCCTGCGCGGCTTCTCGATTCAACGCAGACGGCGGAATTGGCGGAGATGCGTCGCGAAACCCAAATCACCTTTTCAGAAATCATTCCATTGGCAAGCCTAGTCGGTGAAAATGGGGGGCTGGATTTTAAATCCGGCCAATCGGCATTTCAGGATCTGCTTGCAGTGCAAGAGAAAATCATTGCCGAAAGTACCAAGATAGATGCGCTTGTGAATGCGGAAATTCTTCGGTTGAATCGGATGTCGCGTGCCATTCGGCAGGCGAGATCGTCGGTCATGTTGGATTTTGTCACCGCCGCTGCGGAGACGAGCGAGCGGCAAAGCTCGGTCAATGTTCTGTTTGAATTTTCCGAATTTGAAAGCAATGTGACGACATTGATTGTTTTGACGTAATCCATGCCGACCCTGCCCGCAGAGGCGGCATTGGCCCTTAGATCTAATGTCATTCGCCAGATTGATGCCATGACCACCACCCTTGGTCGGTTGCCCGAAAGCAGCGAACGCTCGGCCCTGGCCAAGGACATGAATAACTATCGTGCGGCCTTTCTTGGGCTGGGCGGCGGATTCGACATGGTCGTGACCCTTGTAACCCTTGAACAAAGCCGCCGCGCCCTTTTGGATCAGGCAATCGGGTTTGTCGGGACATTGGTCGATTGGAGTGAAAACGTCACCAGCAAGTCGACGGCTGACTTTGAAATGGCTTTGGTGAATATCCAAAACAGAATTGCCGCGGTGCGGTCAATTGGCGTCACAGTCACCTTGTTTTTCTGGATCGGCTGCGTTTTGTTATTTTGGTACCTTCTGGAAATGAGGTTGTTTCGCCGTTTGGCCAGAATTACCGGACATATCCGCGAGATGAACGATGGCCACCTTTCCACCGCGTTGAGAGTTTCCGGCAATGACGAGGTCGGCGAAGTTGAAGAGGCCGTGGATCGCGCCCGGATTCTGGCGCGGGATCTTACGGATCGGAACGAAGAATTGCATCGGTTTGCCTATGTGGCGGCGCATGATCTTCGTGCGCCGTTACGTGCGGTCAAATCGTTGATCTCCTGGACGATCGAAGACCACGGCGATGTTTTGCCCGACGAAGCGCGGGAGAACCTCGACACCATGGACGCGCGATTGACGCGGCTTTCCGAACTTTTGGCGGCGCTGCTGGATTATGCACGCGCCGGTCAGGTTGAGGAGGAAATCGGTGTTTTTGACCTGACTGAATTTGCCTCGGACCTGCGACAGGTCTATTTTCCGGACAAGAATTTTGAAATCCTGATTGCGGGGATCCCGCCGGTGATTGAGACCTATCCAACACCAATTCAGACCATTTTGCTGAACCTTGTCAGCAATGCCATCAAGCATCATGATCGGCCGGATGGACGTATCGTTCTGGATGCGGCTTTTACTCCAACCGGCATGCGATTTCGTGTCAGCGATGACGGTCCGGGGATTCCCAAGAAATACCAGGACCGAATATTTGTATTGTTCCAAACCTTGAAGTCCCGCGATGATGTCGAAGGATCGGGTCTTGGGCTGGCATTGATTCAAAAGCTCGCCATTTCTTTTGGCGGCAGTGTTTTTGTGCTGTCAAACCCGGAGGTTGCCCGGGGCTGCGTATTTGAAGTTCACCTGCCGTTTGGCGCCGCTGTCAAACCCTTTACACCCAAGGAGATTGCCGCATGACAGACAAGAGCCGCGTGACGTTTCTCATTGTAGACGACGATTCCGTCGCCGTTATGGCGATAAAGAGAACGTTAAGGAAACTGAGGCTGACCAACCCTGTCGAAGTGGCCAGAGATGGGCAGGAGGCGCTTGATTTGTTGCAAGGCAACGGAATTTCGCCAATCAAGAAACCCTATATCATCTTGCTTGACCTCAACATGCCACGCATGTCCGGATTGGAATTTCTGGCCGTGGTTCGGGAAGATAAGGAGCTTGCGAATTCAGTGGTGTTTGTGCTGACGACATCGGATGCGCCGTCGGACATCGCCGCGGCCTATCGCCATAAAATTGCCGGGTATATTGTAAAAGAAAACGCCAGTGAAACAATCAGCACCGCAATTTCGATGCTGGACAGCTATACGGAAATTGTTTCATTTGATAAATAGGCTGGCGGTTTTGCCCAAAGGCCGGTCTGCGCCCGCAGGCCGTTCGGATTAATCAATTATTTGTATCGGAGTTGGGCCGCAGTGGGCCTGTCGCCCGGCGGAACGCGGTATGTCGCGCCCAACCGGGAAGGGTATTCGGGGTCAATTGTAGGGCTTCAAAAAGCCCTGACTGTATTGTTCAACCTCGTCGAAGTAGCGCCAGATGCTCAGGCAATGCTCTTCGATTTCGTCAAGCGCCTCTGGCGAGGGTCGCAGGTTTTGCGCGTGGCAGGATCGGATAAAGTTTGTCTTCTTATAGATCTGTTTTAGGCGCGGTTGAATTTCGGTCACCAATTCGGCGGCAATGCCCTGGATCACGCAATCGGTGGCAATCCGCATTTCCTCAACCGCCATCTTGTCCAGAAGACCGGCCGACAGGGCGGATTGAATCGTGTCGCGCAGACGGGTCACCGTCAGACTTTCCTTGGGCAGGAAGTTCGCACAGCCCAGCCGCATGGATTGGACAATCGTTTCCGCATCATCATGTCCGGAAACCATGATGACCGGTGAATGCGCATTGATCCGGTTGCTGCGCACCAATTCCAAAGCATCATGGCCCGTCATCTCGCCCAGCTCATGGTCGAGCAGGAAGAGATCAATGTCCTTGGAATCGACAATCCATGAAAATTCTTCAAGCGTGGCACAGGTCGATACACCAACCGGCGCGCCGATTTTTCCAATCATCCTTTTCAGGTTTTGACGATCAAAGGTATTGTCGTCCAGAATTGCGATTTCGATTTGCTGATCTGCGGCTTTGTCCGCACCGGGCATATCCAGCATGACGTTACTCCATTCGTTGCCTGAACAACTTTTTCAGAAGTTGGCCTATAAATATTTAACGCCGAAAATTTAAACGCCTAAATTTTAAGGAGAAATCTCAATGCCGCAGGGCGCGCCCGGGCGGGGCGGTTTGCCGCCGCCGGTCAGCCCCATGTTGCCAGCGCCGCCGCCAGCTCCCGGTGGTCGCGGGCATAGTCGGCCAGCTCCACATCCGCCGCCGCCGCATCCCATGCCTGGCGAATGGCGCGCACGCCGGCCGCCGCCCCCATCGGGTGGCCATGAATGCCGCCGCCGCCAAGGTACATAAGGTCCAACGTGCGCCCGGTTTGGCGATAGGTGTCCACGGCCTGGCCGCCCCATTGCCCGGAACAGACCACGGGCAGCGCGCGGTCGCTTTGGTCAAAAATCGGCTCGGCCATCGCGTGAAAGGACCGCACAAAGCTTTCGTCTGGTTCCCAGTATTTGGCGCGGATGCCGTTGATCTGAAACTGATCCACCCCCAACAGACGCCAGATTTTCTGATAGGCGCGGAATTCCATGCCGAAACCGGGGTGCCGGGTCAGCACATCCCAGCCGTTGCGATGGGCATGCAGACACAACCCGGAGCGCTTGCGCAAAAACGCCATGCCGCCGTAGCCGATGGAATTGATATTGATGACGGCGGCATTACCGCCCGCCGCGACCACCATGTCATGGTTGCGCATCATCACATCCGGGTCGGCGGACGAGATGCCAAAGGCATACATCACCCGTTTGCCGGTTTTCTGTTCATGCGCGTCGATCACCGGCATGATGGCCTTGATCCGGTCAGACAGCGGCGAATAGCCGGGGTTCATCAGCTTTTCATCATCCTTGATGAAATCAACCCCTGCGTCGCAAAGCTGGGCCACGACGGCGGCGGTTTCATCCGGCAAAAGCCCGAGCGACGGTTTGATGATCGAGGCGATCATCGGCCCCGTGGTCACGCCCATCAGCCGCCGGGATCCTGCGATGCCGAATTGCGGCCCCGGATGACAGGACCAGGCCGCAGGCAAATCAATATCCATCACCCGAATACCGCTGAGCCCACGCACCGCAAAGACACCGCCAACCGTGATGGTCATCAAGGCGGCAATATCCGTGCCAACCGCCTCTAGCGGATAGGCGATCACCACATCGGCCCGATTGTACGGCCCCTGGCCACCGGGGTCGGGCAGGGTGGGCACATCTGTCGGGGCCAGCGGTGTGATTGCTTCGACGCGCGCGGCGCAACGGGCCTGAACAGCGGCGGTTTCACCAGGCAATTCGGTAAAGGTGCCGGTCGATTGATCCGAGGCTATCTTTGCCGCCAGGGCCGCAATGTCGCCTGCGGTTTCAAGACGATAGGTGACTCTGATCCATGCATTGCCCATTGCGGAATTCTTGCCTTTGCTAAGGCGCCCGCCATGGTCGGCGGGCGCATCCTGTGATTTGGCCGCTCAGGTTTGCGCGGCCTCCTGGTGGTATTGGGTCAGGATCTCGACCTCTTGTTTCGAGCCGAGGATGACCGGCACCCGCATGTGGTGGCTGGTGGGGGTCACATCCATGATCCGTTCGGTCCCGGTCGAGGCCGCGCCGCCCGCCTGTTCGACGATCATCGCCATTGGGTTGGCTTCGTACATCAGGCGCAGCTTGCCGCCCATTTCGCGGTTGCCATCATCGCAAGGATAGATGAACACACCGCCACGGGTCAGAATACGGTGAACATCGGCCACCATGGCCGCAACCCAGCGCATGTTGAACTTCTTTTGCCGCGGGCCGGTTTTGCCCTGAATACATTCGTCATAGTAACGTTTGATCGGCTGGTCCCACATCTGATACCGCGAGGTGTTGATCGCAAATTCGGCCGCGGCCTCGGGGATTGTCATATCTGGATGGGTGACGCGGAATTCGCCGGTGCCGGTCTGGTGGGTCAGACAATGCACGCCATTTCCGGTGGTCAACACCAGGGATGTCGCCGGGCCATAGACCGAATAGCCGGCGCAAACCTGTTTCGAACCGGGCCGCAACACCGAACGGTCGTCGCCAGCGTCCAGTTCCGCGTCGATGACCGCCACCGAAAAGATCGAGCCAACCACCATGTTCAGCGCCAGATTGGAAGAGCCGTCCAGCGGGTCGAAATAGACGATGTAATCGCCGGGCTGGGGGTCTTTCTTCAGCCAGTAAACTTCTTCAACCTCTTCCGACACCAGAGCCGCAACCCGGTCATTGCCAGAGCAGTGCCGCACAAAGACATCATTGGCCAGCACATCCAATTGTTGCTGCGTTTCGCCCTGAACATTGGTGTCCTCGGTGGCGCCCAGAACGCCGGTGAACGCGCCGTTGTGCACCAGGTGCGACACAATCCGGCAAGAGGTGGCAATGTCTTCCAGCAAGGAAACCAGGCTGGGGTCCAACCCGTTTTCGCGGTGCTCTTTGGTCAGGAATTCGCGCAGGGTGGCGTGGTGGATGCTCATGGCAGGTCTCTCCGATTCATCTGTCGTGGTTTGAATACCACGGGACTTCGCCCAGCACATTACCCAAGGTTACATCCGGCCATCTTATCGCAGGCCCCCGCCATCCCGCACCCATCCGAAATAGTCCGGGCTGCCCATTTGCCCGCCCTTCAGCGCCAGTTCCAGACCGTCCATCGCGCCCCTGGCATGGGCGCGGAAAATGGAGGCACCGGGAATGGTCGGGGCCAAGGCGGACAGGGCAAAAATCCCCAGCTCCTGCGTGGCAAAGCCGGATGTATCGCCGCCGGAAACCACGGCGCGGCGCAGGCCGTTTTGCGCCAGCACCCGCGCCAACAACCGGCCCAGTGTCGCGCCGATGTGATGGTTGGCGGTGGGCATGTCGATGGCGCTGGCCGAAACCGCAGCGCGCAACCGGGCCACCGCCGGATCATCCGGGCCAGAGGCGGTGTAGATCAACGGGTCGCGGCCATCCGACAGGGCGGCGCGGGCCGCATCACAGCAGCGGTCGATTTCGGCTTCGATGGCCTTTGCGCCGTGACAGACGGCAGTGGCGTCGAACTCAATACAGGCAAAGCCGTTGTTGCGTGACCAATTGATCTGATCTGCCGTTGTGGGCGAGACGGAGCCGGAGACCGACACCATGCCATCGGAGCGCCCAATTCCCGGCGGCGGCGGGATCACATCCAATGCGCCGGTGTCCTGCCAATGGGCAACAAGGGCGAATTCCACCCCCTGCGAGCCGACAACAAACCGGCTTTTGTCGCGGGCGGTCCAAATGACCCGCCCGGCAGCAGTGTCGGAGGCGTGATCCATTGAATCCAGCGAGACAAGTTTGATGCGGTCCGGGGCGGCGGTGTCGGGCAATGCAGCCCCGCTGGCCAGCTGTTCCAGCGACAGCAGCGCCGGGTCAATCCGGTCCGATTGCCGCGAAATATGCAAGGCCACATCGGATTCATCCATCGGCGTGACCGGATGGCGCGACATCACCGGGTGTCGGTCCAGCCGATGCACTTCCGCGCCCATACCGGCAAAGAGATGGCCGAAACATTGATACCGCCGCATCTGCGGCGCGGCGACCATCACCGGCACAACGGGGCTGTTCATCACTTTGGCACCAATCTCGGTTGCGCGCCCGATCGAGCCGACCTCGGGGCTGGAATCCAGTGTCGAGCACACTTTATAATGCAGCAATTGCGGGTTCATTGCCCTGAGCCGGGCAAACACATCCGGTAAATGGCGGTCCATCCAATCCGGGTTTTGCGCCCGCGCGGTCGAGGCCACCCCAATCGCGCGCAGATCCGGGAAGCGGGCCAATTGCTCTGGCGTTGGCACGTCCAGGAACAGCATCGAGGGCACTCCGGCAAAGGTCAGAACTTCCATTACTGCAGAGGCGCCGGTAAAGTCATCGCCATACCAAGCGAGCCATAAGTCCTGGTTTTGAGGTGCCATTCATTCGCCAATCTGTTCGGAGCGCGCGGGGAGCCTTGCGGCTTGACTTGCATATCTAATTAGTATGTGGTTATACCAGTTGTCAATTCCATTTCCGGCAACGACCGAGACTTCGAGGAGAGAGATCATGACGAAACTGGCACTGTTCGGAGCCGGTGGCAAAATGGGGATGCGCCTGGGCGCGAACCTGGCCAAGAACGACGAATTCGAAACCATGCATGTCGAAGTATCCGAAGCCGGTCAGGCGGCGGTGCGCGATGCCTATGGTGTGGAGTGCGTGGATATGGACACGGCGTTGGATGGCGCGGACATCATTGTGCTGGCGGTGCCGGATACGGTGATCGGCAAGGTGTCGCATGGTATCATCACCAAGGTAAAATCCGGCGCCATGTTGTTCATTCTCGATGGGGCCGCGCCTTTTGCCGGACATCTGCCGGAACGGGATGACGTTACCTATTTCGTGTCGCACCCCTGTCATCCGCCGATCTGGAACGATGAAACCGAGGTCGAGGCCCGGCGCGACTATTTCGGTGGCATTGCCGCCGCCCAGGGTATCGTCAACGTCTTGGTGCAAGGCCCGGAAGAGGATTATGCCCTTGGCGAACGGGTCGGCAAGGCGATCTATGCGCCGGTGGCGCGGTCACATCGGGTGACATTGAAACAATTCGCGCTGCTTGAGCCGGGCCTGTCCGAAACCGTCAACGGATCGCTGATGAAGGTCCTGCGGATGGCGA
The DNA here is from genome assembly GCF_030548265.1 of Marinovum sp. 2_MG-2023. Taxonomy (NCBI): domain Bacteria; kingdom Pseudomonadati; phylum Pseudomonadota; class Alphaproteobacteria; order Rhodobacterales; family Roseobacteraceae; genus Marinovum; species Marinovum sp. 2_MG-2023. Next base: position 71,387 of record NZ_JAUOSD010000012.1, read on the forward strand.
TGGACGAAGTGGTGCGCAAGGGCGTGCCGCATGAGTGTGCCCGCGATTTCCTTCTGGGTCATATGAACATCATGGGAGCGGTGATGTTTGATCAGCATAAGGGGGTGTTTTCCGACGCCGCCAACAAGGCGATCGAATTCGGCATTCCCGTGTTGATGAAGGATGACTGGCTGCGCTGTTTCGATGACGATGAAATCGCGGCCAGCGTTGATCGGATCACCTGAAATCACGACCCCTGAAATGATACGGCGCGCGTAGGGCATTCCCGACGCGCGCCGTTTTCTTTTGGCTTATGGTGTCGCGATCAATCCAGCAGTCCCGGTAAGGTCAGAGAGACCGCCGGCACAAAGGTCGTCAGCACCAGCGCCACCAGAATGGCAAGGTAGAACGGCCAGATCGTGCGCACCGCGACCTCCATCGGCAATTTGCCAACCGCACAGCCCACAAACAGGCAGGACCCAACCGGAGGAGTACACAGGCCAAGGCCAAGGTTCATCATCATCATCATGCCGAATTGCAGCGGATCAATCCCCAGCGTATTGGCGACCGGCAAAAAGATCGGCGTACAGATCAGGATCAGCGCCGCCATGTCCATGATCATGCCCAACACCAGCAGGGCAAAGTTGATCATCAACAGGATCAGGATCCAGTTGTCTGTGATGCTGGTCAGAAACTCGACCGTCAGCGCAGGCACCCGGAAGAACGTCAGCATATAGGCAAAGGCCCCGGCACAGGCGATCAGGATCATCACCATCGCAGTTGTGCGCACCGATTGCAGCACCGCGATTTTGAAATTCTGCCATGTGATGCCGCGATAGACGATCAATGTGACGACAAAGGCATAGATCGCGCCAAATGCACCGGATTCCGTGACGGTAAAGATGCCGGACAACACGCCGCCGACAATGATCACCGCCGTGAACAGACCGGGCAGGGCGTAGACAAAGCTCAGGAACAGGGCGGTCCAGCCGGGAAACTTTTCGGCCTTGTAGCCGCGTTTGACCGCAACCAGATAGGCCGCTGTAGCCAGGCAGACGCACATCAACATTCCCGGAACAACCCCGGCCAGGAACAGTTTCGAAATCGAAATGCCCCCCCCGGCCGCCACGGCAAAGATGATCATGTTGTGGCTGGGCGGGATCATGATCCCCGCAATCGACGAGGTCACGGTGACATTCACCGCATAATCGGGATCATAGCCTTTTTCCTTCATCACCGGGATCAGGATCGACCCCAATGCGGAAATATCGGCCACGGCCGAGCCGGAAATCCCGCCGAACAACATCGACGAAAACACATTGACGATGCCCAGGCCGCCACGCACGGCGCCAACGGCGGATGAGGCGAATTTCACCAATCGCATGGCGATACCGCCATGGAACATCATTTCACCGGCAAAGATGAAAAACGGGATCGCCATCAGCGAAAAGACGTTGATCCCGGAAATGATCCGCTGAAAGCCGATCATCAGCGGCAGACCTTCCCACCAGAAGGCCGAGACCGCAGAAATGCCCAAGGCAAATGCCACTGGCACGCCCGCAACAACACAGAGCGCAAAAACGCCCAGCAATAGAGCCAAACCCATGATGTCCGCCTATTCGATAATATCGGTGCGGAGATCGGTGTCGCGCAGGATGCGTACCAAATGTCCAACCGAAAAAAGGAAAATCAAACCACCCGCCAGCGCCAAAGGCAAAGACCGCAGGCCTTCGGGCAGGTGAAGCAATGGGATTTCGGAGCCCCATTTGAAGATCGTCAACTGGGTTCCGTACCATGCCATAAGCAGGCCAAAACCGCCCATCACCACATCGGTGAACATCATCAGCAGCCGGCGCAAATGCGGCATGACCGAGGTGCGCAGGATCGACACCGACAGATGTGTATGTTCATGCACCCCGACCGCAGAGCCAAGAAACGCAATGACCATAACCAGAAGGAAAGCCACCTGTTCCACCCATGTCGGTGTCGCATTCAGCACATATCGGCCATAAACCAGCCAGCCAAAAATCACTGTCAGCACAACCAGGGAAATGCCGGTGATCAGCTTGCACACAAAAGCAATGGAATCGAGCGTACCATCAAAGGCCCGCCAAAAGCGGTGCGTATCTTGCATAAAATCTCTCCCAGAGAGGTCACCGCCCGGCCCATCATGTGGACCGGGCGGCTGACTTTGCTATATTATTCGGTGGTCTGGATCAGTTCGACCAAATCCCGCAGGTCGGGGTTGGCCTCCAGATATGCCTCATAGACCGGGGCCATAGCTTCCTGGAATGCGGTCTTGTTCGGGATCTCGTTGAAGTTGACGCCAGCTTCCATCACTTTGGTCTGGCTTGCCGCTTCACGCTCTTTCCACAGTTCCCGTTGCAGAACGGCCGATTCCTGGGCTGCTTCCTTGACCGCGACCTTCATGTCGTCGGACAGACCTGCCCAAGTGTCGGCATTGATGCACAGGCACTCAGGAATGATCAGGTGTTGGCTCAGCGAATAATAGCCCGCCACTTCGTAGTGACCGGTCGATTCATAGGACGGCCAGTTGTTTTCCGCACCGTCGACAACGCCGGTTTTCAGCGATTGATAGACCTCGGAAAACGCCATCGGCGAGGGGTTGCCACCCAAGGCAGAGATCATGCCGGTGAACAGATCGTTGTTCATCACCCGCACTTTCAGGCCAATAACATCCGCCGGGGTTTCGATCGGCTTCTGGCTATAGAAAGACCGCGCACCGGCGTCATACCATGCCAGCGGGTAAAGACCCTTTTCCGCCATGCCGGCGGCAATGGCTTCGCCGCCTTCGCTCTCCAGAACCCGGAACATGTGATCCACATTCTTGAAGATGAACGGCAGCGACACAACGTTGGCCGCCGGTGCAATCGGGCCAATCGGGCCAAGGTTGAAGTTGCCGATTGCCAGACCGCCAAGGCGCACTTGCTCGATGCCATCAGGTTGCGAGCCAAGCGTGCCGCCGTGGAACATTTGCAGGGAAATTTCGCCGCCGGTCTTTTCGTCCAGCAGTTCGGCGAATTTATCCATTGCGACGGTGTTGGGGTAACCTTCGGTGTGGATGTTCCACCCACGCCAGTTGTCGGCCACGGCCGCAGTGGCCAAAAGACCGGCAACACCGGCAGTGAAAATCGTTTTTGAAAGGCGCATGAACATTTGTGTCCTCCTCCGTTGCGCTTGAATGACTTCTTGTTCGGTCGTTCAAATCGTGTGGCGGCCGCACCCGCAGGGCCGGCCATCCTGATTGTGGCAGTGCCCCGGTCCGGGAACCCGCCGAGTTGTTCTGTTTATGGCCATTTACCCGGACAATGGCCGTGGCCGGTCCGGAGGCTTCTTACAGCTGTTGATGAACTGGTATACTAGTAATTTCTGGAAATCAAACTTTTTGTGAACTCCCGACCAAGCCAGTCACCATTGACCGCGCGCCCCGGTTTGTCAGGCCAACAAACGCATCGGTGACAGCACCGTTAAATGCTTGATTTTCAGCGAGTTGTGCGGGAAACACGTCGCGAATTTCGAGCAGGGCCGCGACCTTGTCAGCAGGGGTTTCGCCCTGATCCGACGCGGCCCGAAGCCGGTCTGCGAGTGGATCGCGCACATCAATTTTTGCGCCATTTTCGTCCACACCGCCGATATACCGCATCCATCCCGCCACCGCGAGGCAGAGTCCAAGCGGCACACGCCCGGCCGCCAGATTGTCGGAAATGGTCCCCAAAAGCCGCTGCGGAAGTTTCTGACTGCCGTCCATGGCGATCTGCCAGGTGCGATGCCGGATCGCGGTATCCCGGTAACGCGCAAGCAAGGCCTTGGCATAGGCGGGCAGGTCCTCCCCCTCTGGCTGCGGCACGGTTGGCAGGATCTCGTCCCGCCAAAGCATGTCGCACAAGGCGGCATAGGCTGGGTCCGCCACGGTGTCCGAAATGGTGTCATATCCGCCAAGGTAGCCAAGATAGGCCAGTGTCGAATGCGTGCCATTCAAACAGCGCAGTTTCATGGTTTCATGCGCGTCGACATTTTCGACAAATTGCACCCCGGCCACGGCCCAATCCGGGCGGCCATCGGCAAAATTATCCTCGATCACCCATTGGCGAAACGCCTCATGCACGACACAGGCGGGGTCGTAATATCCCGCATCCGCCGCCAGCGTTTCGACATCCGCATCGGTGGTGGCCGGGGTGATCCGGTCCACCATGGTGGCGGGGAAGGGCACATTGGCCTCGATCCACTCTGCAAGATCGCCATCGACCAGACGGGCAAAATCCAGCACCACGCCACGTGCCAGATGACCGTTGGACGGCAGGTTGTCACAGGACAATACGGTAAAGGGCGTGTCACCCGCCGCCCGCCGCTTGGCCAGGGCCGAAACCAGAAAGCCGGGCGCAGATTTCGGTTGGTCTGGGTGGGCCAGATCATGGGTGATGTCCGGGTGATCGGCGTTCAAACGTCCGGTGGCAGGCGCGTGGCAATAGCCCTTTTCCGTGACCGTCAGTGACACGATCTTGACCGCGGGGTCGGCCATGGCCGCAAGCACCGCGTCGGGGTCTTCCGGGGCCACAAGAACATCCGTGATCGCATGGATCACCTTGGCCGTATTGCCATCCGCCCCCAGCGTGACCGAGGTATAGGCCCCGCCCTGTGGTTGCATCTGGTCGCGGGCGGTGGGGCTGCGCAGCGACACCGCCACGATGCCCCAATCCCCGCCTTTGGCGGCCATGGCTTCATCCGTGTAGACCGCATTGAAGGCGCGGAAAAACGCGCCGGGGCCCAGATGGACAATCCCGGTTTTGGGCGTAGCGCCAGTGCGGGTCAGACGGGGTCTATCGGGCAAGCCAACCTCCATCGACATTCAACACCGCGCCGGTGACATAGCCGGATGCAGGCATGCACAGGAACGACACCGCCCCGGCAATATCCGCCGGATCACCCCAGCGCCCCGCCGGAATACGGCCAAGGATTTCCGCAGACCGTTTCGGATCTTCGCGCAGGGCGGTGGTGTTGTTGGTGGCAATATAGCCCGGCGCCACAGCATTGACGTTGATGCCCGCGCCCGCCCATTCGTTGGCCAGCGCCTTGGTCAGACCGGCAACCCCGTGTTTCGACGCGGTATAGGCCGGCACGCGAATGCCGCCCTGAAAGCTGAGCAGCGAGGCAATATTGACAATCCGACCGCCGTTGCCGCGTGCAATTGCCTGTTTGGCAAAGGCCTGACACAGCAGGAAAACCGCCTTGAGATTGACCTCAAGCACATCATCCCAATCGGATTCAGCGAAATCCACCGCATCTTCGCGCCGGATGATGCCGGCGTTGTTGACCAGAATGTCGAGATCGCCAACCCCGGACAGAACCGCCGCGCCCGCCGCTGGATCTGCAAGATCCAACGTCAGCGCCTCAGCCGTGCCACCCGCCGCTTCGATCAAGCCCACAGTTTCCGCACAAGACGACCGCCCGGCGGCAATCACATGCGCGCCCTCGGCGGCCAGCCCGACGGTAACCGCCTGACCGATGCCGGTGTTGGCGCCTGTCACCAACGCCCGCTGGCCTGTCAGTGAAAAGGCGCTGCTCATCGCAGATCCCCCATGTCGACCATGTCCATATCGGTGAAATCAACATTGTCACCGGCCATCGCCCAGCAGAAGGTGTAAGATCCCGTTCCCGCACCACAATGCACAGACCAAGGCGGGGAAATCACCGCTTCTTCGTTCGCCATCACCAGGTGGCGGGTCTCATCCGGTTTGCCCATGATGTGGAAGACACGCGCGTCGTCGGGCAGATCGAAATACAGGTATGCCTCCATCCGGCGATCATGGGTATGGGCCGGCATGGTGTTCCAGACCGAGCCTTCGGCGAATTGCGTGTAGCCCATCAACAGCTGGCAGCTTTCGCAAACGTCGGGGTGCAGCACTTGAATGATCACCCGTTCATTGGCGGTTTCGCGCGATCCCATTTCGACCCGGCGGGCGTCTGCCACCCGGATCAGTTTTGTCGGGCAGCTGCGATGCGCCGGGGCCGACAGCACATAGAAGCGCCCGGATGCAAACGTCACCGGACCGGCCCCCATGCCGATATAAAGAACCTCGCCACGCGTCATTTCATGGGTGTCGCCGCCCACGGAAATCGCGCCTGTGTCGCCCATGCACAGGGCCGCCATTTCGCGCCGTTCAAGAAAGGTTGCGGTGCCGGTTTCCGGCACGTGGTCCAGCACCAGCGGCGCGCCATCGGTCACGGCAGAGCCGAGGATCAGGCGGTCGTAATGCGAATAGACCAGCTTGATCTCGCCCGCGTTGAAAAGGCCGCTGACATGAAAATGGTCGCGCAGGCCCTGGGTGTCCAGGGTCTTGGCTGTGGCGGGGTCGATGGCATAGCGGGTTTCGGCAGTCAGGGTCATTCTTGGTCCTTTGGTATCAAAGCTTGTAGGCCGCTTTCGCGAGGCCATATGTCAGGTCATGTGCCACTTCATAGGCATCTGCTTCGCGCAGACGTCCGGTGGCGACAAGTTGGGCGAGATAGGCGCAATCCGACCGGCGGGCGACGTCGTGACGTGCCGGGATCGAACAGAATGCGCGGGTGTCGTCGTTGAAACCCGCAGTGTTATAGAACCCACAGGTTTCGGTGGTGGTTTCGCGGAAACGGCGAATGCCCTCGTAGCTGTCAAAGAACCACCATGGCGGCCCCAGACGCAGCGCCGGATAGACGCCCGCCAGCGGCGCAAGTTCGCGACCATAGGCGGTTTCATCCAGCGTAAACAGGATGATGGTCAGGTCCGGCTCCATCCCCACCGCATCCAGCAGCGGTTTCAACGCGGCAACGTAATCGGTGCGACCGGGAATATCGAAGCCCTTGTCGCGGCCAAAAGTGGCAAAGACATTGGCCGAATGATTGCGCCGCGATCCCGGGTGAATTTGCAGGGTCAGCCCGTCATCAAGGCTCATCCGTGCCATTTCGGTCAACATCTGCCCCCGGAACAGATCGGCCTCGTCAGCGGTGAAATCGCCGCTGCGCACCTTGTCATAAAGCGCCGCCGCCTGATCCTGCGGCAGATCGGCGGTGCGCGCCGTGGGGTGGCCGTGGTCCGATGCGGTTGCGCCGAAGCTTTTGAAAAACGCCCGCCGTGTGCGATGCGCGGCCAGATAACCGGCCCAGGTGGCCGTGTCCTCGCCGGTCAATGCGCCCAGTTGAACGAGGTTGTCGGCAAAGCCTTCGAATTCCGGGTCAACCACGGCGTCGGGCCGGTATGTCGTGACCACACGCCCCTGCCAGCCGCTGTCGCGGATTGCCGCGTGATGGCGCAGATCGTCAAGCGCGCCTTCGGTGGTGGCCAAAAGCTCCAGGTTGAAACTCTCAAACAGGGCGCGGGGGCGAAAGGCATCGGTCGCCAGTTTCGCCTCGATATGATCATAACAGGCATCGGCGGTGTCGGCAGACAGCACGGTGTTCAACCCGAAGACATGTTCAAACGAATGTTCCAGCCACATCGCCGACGGCGTGCCGCGAAACAGGTGATAGCGCTCTGCAAACCGACGCCAGATCGCGCGCGGGTCGCTTTCGACCGGGCCGCCATCGACGCGGGGAACACCCAGTTCGGCCAGCGTCACACCTTGGCTGACCAACATGCGAAATACATAATGATCCGGGATGACAAACAGTTCCGCCGGATTCGGAAACCGCGCGTTTTCGGCAAACCAGCTGGGGTCGCAATGTCCGTGCGGTGACAGGATCGGCAGATCGCAAACGCTCTGATACATGGCGCGGGCCATGTCGCGCAAACGCGGCTCAATCGGAAACAGACGATCGGGATCTGTAAGTGTCATTGGCCGTGGTTCCCCCCGTATTTGGCAAGCTGATCTTCTAATATGCTAGTTTGCCAGTTGTGTCAAAATGTATCTTGGGGTAACAACACGTCACCTTATTTCAAGACCGGAGAGAGCATGTCAGACCTTGCCATTGCCCCGCTTGCCGATGCGCCGGTAAAATCGGCCACGGAACAGGTGTTTGACGCCCTCTATGAAGCGGTGATTTCATTGCAATTGACGCCGGGCACCAAAGTGTCCGAAATCGAGGTCGCCAAACAGCTGGGTGTGTCTCGTCAACCTGTGCGGGATGCGTTTTTCCGCCTGTCAAACCTTGGGTTTTTGGCGATCCGCCCCCAACGCGCCACGTTGATCACCCGGATTTCGGAAAAAGCGGTGTTGGATGCGATGTTTGTTCGGACGGCGCTGGAATTGGAATGTCTGCGCGCGGCGAGCGTGCGGCTGACACCAGAGTATTCTGCCCGGCTGCACGCCAATCTGGACCAGCAAACCGCGGAGCTGGACGGACCGGATCATGCGGAATTTCACGCTTTGGATGACGCATTCCATGCGCTTCTCTGCGAGATTGCCGGCCAGCCCCAGGTTTGGCGGCTGATCCAGGAACAAAAGGCCCATATGGACCGGGTCCGCTATTTGACGTTGTCACATATGCGCAAGGCCGAGGTGCTGGCGGATCACATCGCAATTGTCGACGCGCTAGAGGCCGGGGACAGCGCAATGGTTGACGCCCGGTTGCGGATGCATCTGGGCGATATTCGCACGGCCTTGGTCGGAATTCGCAAAGATAATCCGGATTATTTCGAAATCGACGGTTAGGTGGCTTCTGGGCGGGCGGGGCGAATGGCCACACCGGCGGGGGCGGACGGCCCTATGCCGTGCCGCTTTCCGCGCCTTCGTCTGCCATACGATACCAATCCGCCGCATATTGCGCCAGATCTTCGGCCAGCGTGCGGCCAAGCCGGGGTTCGAAATCCAGTGGGCCAGACACATCTGGCTTGGCGCTGATGGTGTCGGTCCGGGCCAAAAGTGCCGCGCCCTGGCTTGTGCCTGTCGCGCTTTGCATCGCGGCGACATCGCAGCCGGTAATCTCTGCCAAACTCTGGCAATATAATCTGTTGCGGGCAAACGGACCTTCTACAATCACCGGCCCGCTGTGCCCGATGTTAGACAGGCACCTGCCGGTGATCAGGGCCAGATAAAGCGCCACCGCCGCGCCGCGCCGCGCGCTGCCGATTGCCGGTTCCGGCCCGATCCAACGTGCGGTTTGGCCGCGAAATGGCCCCGTGTCCGGCACCACCGCCGGCAACAGATGGATGCCAAGCTGCACCACATCCGCTAGATCAGCCTCGGTTGGCGTGGCATAGGCCCCGCCGGTGGCCAGATCATGCTCGCGTCCGCCCATGAAGCGGGCCGACGGCACCGGCGCGCCCAGGGCGTTGACGTTGATCAACACATCCTGCGTCGGGTCAAGCGGCACGGGTTGCGCACCAATGGCCATGGCAATGGTCCAGGTGCCGCTGGAAATCACTGAAAACGGCGCGGTGTTGCCCAGAATATGCGGCAAGAGCGACGCGTTGCTGTCATGCACGCCGCAATAGACCGGGGTCATCGGCGACAATCCGGTGCGACGGGCCACATCGGGGCGCAGCGGCCCCAGAACATCGCCGGACTGGCGCGCCGGTGCGATCTTGTCCGCAATCCCCAACCGGTCAACCAACGACGAAAACTGCCCGGTATGCGGGTTCCACAGGTCTGTGTGACAGCCAAGGGATGTCACATCCGTTGCCACACATCCCGTCAGCCGATGGCCCCAGAATTGCGGATAGGTCACAATGTCCTGCGTGCGCGCCCGCAGATCCGGGTCTTTGGTAAATTGCCAAAACAGCTGCGCCCCGACATTCAGACCCGCCGCCAATCGCGGCGCGCCGGTTTCGGAAAACTCCGGGCGTATGGTATCATAGGCCGCCACCGTTTCGTCCGGGCCGTTGTGTTCATAGTCCAGGATCGGCGCCGCCAGATTGCCATCCGCATCCAGCAGCGCAACACAGGCACCATGCGTGGTGATGGAAATCGCATCCACACCATGATCGGCATGAAACGCCGTCAGCGCAGCAAGCAGAAACTCCGAATGCCCGTCGATGTCGAAATGTGGCCAGGGGGCGCCGGGCAAAACCTGATTTGGCCGTGTGACCACAGCGATTTCGGTCAGGCCCTCAAGCGCGACCAGCGCCAGTTTGGCATTGGTCTTGCCGATATCAATTACCGCAACATGGGTCATGGCATGTGAAACACTGGCACCAGATCGGCCACCAACGGCGCGTTGTCCGGGCCGGTTTCCATGATGTCGGCCATATGGGCCCACCATTTCTGCATGATGTCGGTCGTGGGCAATGCATCCATTCCGTGATCGTCCTTGCGCCACAACACACCAAAAAGAATATCGGTCTCTGGATCGAGATGGATTGAATAATCCGACACCCCCGCCGCGCGCAGCAAAGTCACCAGCTCTGGCCAGATCTCGTCATGACGTTTGCGGTATTCCGCTGCGCAACCCGGATTCAGCCGCATCTTGAAAGCATATTTTTCCATCAGCGCGCCCGCCACATCGCCCAGAGCCGGGGCAGGGCAATCACCCCGATCAACAGCGCACCAATCACGATCGACATCACAATGCCCGGCACGTTCAACAGACCCAGACCAAAGGTCACCAGCCCCATGACAAAGGCGGCGATCACCACACCGGGAATGGTGCCGGATCCGCCAAGAATATTGATCCCGCCCAGCACAACCATGGTCACGACCTCCAATTCCCAACCGAACCCGATAGAGGGCCGGGTGGAGCCAAGCCGCGATGTCAGGCAGATCGCTGCAATCCCGGCCATCAAGCCGGTCAGCATGAACAGAATGAACTTGATCCGTGCCACGCGGATCCCGGAAAACAACGCCCCGGTCGGGTTGTTGCCGATGGCATAGATGGCGCGGCCGAAATTGGTCTTGTGCAGGACAACCGCATAGATCACCGCCAACAGCGCAAACAGGACCAGCTCGAACGAAATGACCCAGAACACGTAACCCTGGCCAAAATAGGCGAAATCGGTCGGATAGTTGTTATAGACCTGATCACCCAGCACAATGTAGCTGATGCCGCGAAACAGGCTCATCGTGCCGATGGTGACAACGATGGATGGCAAGCCCAGGCGCGTCACCAGAACGCCGTTGAACGCCCCGCACAGCACACCGGTGGCAAGTCCGACAAGGATCAGACCCGGCGTTCCGGCACCTGCTTCGGCGGCGGCGCCCATCGCGGTCGACGCCAGCGCAATGATCGACGCCACCGACAGATCAATTTCACCCGAAATGATCAACAGCGCCATGGCAAAGGCGATCATCGCCTTTTCGGTGAAGTTGAACGTCGCGTCCGAGAGGTTCCAGGCGTTGAGGAAATACGGCGAGGCAAAGCTGTTGGCGATGAATATCGCCACGGCCACCGCCAGCAACAGGGTTTCCCAGCTTTTCAATCGCCGCTCCAGCGGTGATTTCAGCCGGTCGGGAATATGGCGTTCCATCGTGCTCATGTCGCATGCTCCGCTGATTTCAGGATGATCCGGCCCTTTTCGCGATTGGCGCGTGCGTTCAGGGCGACCGCAATGATGATGGCGCTGCCGGAAATTGCCAGCTGCCAGAAGGGCGAGATATTGACCACCGGCAGCGCGTTCTTGATCACGCCAAGGAACAAGGCCCCCAGCACCGCACCGCCCACCGATCCAATGCCGCCGGCAATCGAAATGCCGCCGATCACACAGGCCGCAACCACATCCAATTCAAACCCGCCGGCAATATCGACATAGGCCACCGCATAGCGCGACACCCAAAGATATCCGGTCAATCCCGCCAGCGCCCCCGACAGGGTAAAGGCCCAGAATTGCGTGCGCCCGACATTGATCCCGGTATAGGTCGCAGCATGGGGATTGCCGCCCACCGCATAGGCCGCCCGGCCCAGCGTTGTGCGTGACATCACCACGGTGAACACAATCACCGCAAGGATCGCACACCAGCTCAGCATCGGCAGGCCAAGGATTTCGGCGCGCGGAAATGCCTTGAACGCGGCGCTCATCTCGTGGCTGTTGACCCATTTGCCGTCGGAAATCAAAAAGATGATCCCGCGAAAGATGGTCATCGTGCCCAATGTCACCACAATCGGCGGGATATCCAGTTTCCACACCAAAACCCCGTTCACCATACCCAGGGCGGTTCCCAGTGCGATGGCAATCACCACGATCAACACAACCGGCAGCCCCGGCGCGGCGACATTGATCATCGCCACCACCATGCCGGTCAGTGCCAGATTGGCCGCAACCGACAGGTCGATGCATTTGGTCAGGATCACGATCATCTGGCCAATCGCCAAAAGGATCAGTGGCGATGTATCGTTGAACACCGAGGCCAGATTGGCAGGGGCGACAAAGCCGGGAAACCGCAGTGCGATCAATCCCAGAAGTACCGCAATCGCCCCCAGCAACAGCGCTTCGCGCGAGGTCAGTAATCGTTGCAACATGGCTCTACCTCATATTCCCGCCGCATGGCGGACAAGCGTTTCCGGGCTCAGGTCTTCGCGGTTCAGTTCCGCCGCCATGCGGCCTTCGCGCATGACGATCACCCGGTCCGACATCCCCAGGATCTCTGGAATTTCCGAGCTAACCATAATGACGGCCAGCCCCTCGGCCGCCAATTCCGCCATGAATTCATGCACAGCGGCCTTCGATCCGATATCAATGCCCTTGGTGGGTTCATCCAGAATGATCACCTTGGGCTTGGTGGCCAACCACTTGGCAATCACCACCTTTTGCTGATTGCCCCCCGACAGGTTGCCAACATTGGTGTCCAGTGACGCCGCCCGCAGATCCAGCCGCCGGGTATATTCCCGCGCTAGGGCAAATTCTTCTGCCAATTGCAGGAACCCGTTCCGCGACGTGCGCCCCAGCGAGGGCAATGTGACATTCTGAAAGATCGGCAGGGCGGTAATCGCCCCCTGTTTGCCGCGATCTTCCGGCACATAGACAATGCCATTGGCAACCGCATCCGCAGGCGAGCGGATCTCAACCGCGGTGCCGTCAATCTTGACCTGTCCGGCAGACGGTTTGGTGATGCCAAACAACGCCTGCATGAACTCTGATCGACCCGCGCCGACCAACCCGTAAAACCCAAGGATTTCCCCCTGCTTCAGGGTAAAGCCAATATCGGCAAATTCGGTTGGGTGGCTCATGCCCGCGACATCCAGCACCTCGCGGCCCATCGCATTGTCCCGCGTCGGGAAAATCTGTGCCACATCACGCCCGACCATCATCTTGACCAGATCGGCTTCGCTGACATCGGCAATCTTGCCATCGCTGATGAACTGGCCATCGCGAAACACCGTGTAGCGGTCGGCAATCCGAAAGATTTCGTCAAACTTGTGGCTGATGAACAGGATCGCCTTGCCCTGCGCCTTCAGCTTGTCGACCAGCTCATACAGCTCCTGGATCTCTTTGTGCGACAGGGCGGCGGTGGGTTCATCCATGATGACCACACGCGCATCAATCGACAGCGCACGGGCAATGGCCACCAGATGTTTGTTGGCAATGCCCAGATCGCGCAGCTTGTGACGGGGGTCAATTTCGGCGCCAATCCCGCTCAGGATCTCCGCTGCGCGCCCTTCGATCGTCTGCCAGTCAATCAATCCGAACGCGCCACGCGGCGCATGCCCAAGAAAGATGTTCTCGGCAACCGACAATTCATCAAACAGCACGGTTTCCTGATGGATGGCGGTGATCCCGGCCCGTGCCGCATCTTGTGGCGTGGCAAAGCGGGTCGCCACACCATCGACCAGGATGTCGCCGCCGTCGGGCTGATAGATCCCGGTCAGGGTCTTGACCACGGTGGATTTGCCCGCGCCATTTTCCCCGATAAGGGCGGTGACCTCACCGGGATAAAGCGCCAGTGACACACCATCCAGGGCCTTGACCCCGGGAAAGGTCTTTGTGATCCGATCAAGTGCAAGAACGGGATTATCTGTGCCACCTGCCAGGGCAGGTGACCGCGCCACTGCGTTGCTGGACATACCTGTCTCTTCTTCTGTTTGGAAATATCCTGGGGTGTCTGAGGGGCTAGCCCCTCAGCTCTTTCTGCGCCGGGGGCATCGCCCCCGGCCTGTCGACGCGCGCAAGCGCGGCGAAACTCAGAAGATCGACTTGAAGTCGTCGATGTTCGAGCTGTCGTAGACAAAGGGGTCGGCCATCGCGGCGGAATTTGTCTCGTCCAAGGTGATGGTGCCCATGCGGCCAATCTCGATTTCCGCACCCGGTTCCGCCGTGGCGCCAGACGCCAGGGCATGTGCGATCATTGCCGCCGAATAACCCAGATCAATCGGGTTCCAGATGGCAAAGCTCTTGGATGCGCCGCTCTCGATGGCGCCCGCCATTTCCGACGGCAGGCCCAGACCGGTCACATTGACCTGACCGATTTTGCCCGCGTCTTCAACCGCTTGTGCTGCGGCCACAATCCCGACCGACGTGGGCGCAATGATTGCATCCAGATCGGGATAGGATTGCATAAGGCCCTGAGCCTCGCGATAGGATTTGTCCGCAAGATCATCGCCATAGACCGTGGCAACAACCTCGATACCGGGGTAGTCGCCCATCACCTTGTTCATTTCTTCGATCCAGATGTTCTGGTTCGTCGATGTGGTGGTCGCCGACAGCAGCGCAACTTCACCACCCTCGGGCAGGTGATCCGCCGCCAGTTTGATGATCATATTGCCGATCAGCGGGTTGGACGAGGGGTTCAGGTGAACCTGGCGGCCTGCTTCGGCGACGCCGGAATCCCAAGAGATCACTGTGATGCCGCGCTGCATCGCCTTCTTCAGCGTTGGCACCAGCGCGTCGGTGTCATTGGCCGAAACGGCAATTGCATCAACGCCTTGCGCGATCAACGAATTGATGACCTCGATCTGGCCTTCGGCGGTGGTGTCTGTCGGGCCGGTATAGATGATTTCGACATTGCCCAGCTCGCCTGCGGCCTCTTCTGCACCTTTTGCTGCGGCTTCAAAGAAGCCGATGCCAAGTGCCTTGACCACCAGCGCGATGCGCATGTTGTCCTGCGCCATGGCCGATGTGCCCATAAGCGATGCACCAAGGCTGAGGCCGACGGCCAGTTTGGTAAAGTTACGACGTTTCATGATGGTTTCCTCCCAAAGAACATGAAGTATGAGGCGGTTTACGAGGCCGCTTCGTCCTCTTCCTGCGCCGCGCCCGATTGCGCGACGATCAGTTTGATGTCGGCGGCCTCCAGCATGGCGGCGGCCTTGTCGGTGATGCCTTCATCGGTGATCACCGTGTCGATCCGGGCCAGTGGGCAAAGCACCAGGCTGGAACGGTTCGCGAATTTAGTGCTGTCGACCAAAACCACCAGCTCATCCGCCTGACCGATCAGCTTTTGCTCGGCTTGAATAAGCAGCGGGTCGGCCTCCATCAGCCCGATGGGCCCAAGGCCCTGCGCGCCCATGAACATCCGCTTGGCATAGAAATTGCGGGTCACGTCATTGTCGAAGGGCGACAGAATGATGTTCTGTTCGCGGTAAATCGCACCGCCCGACAGCATGATGGTGTTTTTGGAATGCTTGAGCAGATGCTCGGCAATCGGAAAGCTGTTGGTGAAGATCTGGCAGCGTCGCGAGGCCAGCGGATGCACCATCTGGAACGTCGTGGTGCCACCGTTGATGATGATCGACTCGCCGTCCTGGCACAGGTCTACCGCCGCACGGGCAATCGCCTGTTTCTGCTTGCTTTGCATCGTCTGATTGACGGAAAACGGCCGCCCGGCGAGGCCGACGAATTGTGGCGGGCTGATCGCCTCGGCGCCACCGCGCACACGGCGCAGTTTCTTCTGCATATGCAGGGCGGCGATGTCGCGGCGGATCGTGGCCTCGGAGGCCTCGGTCAGGTTGCACAGGTCCACCACCGTCACCATCGGCCGGTCTTGTACTGCGGATAGAATGATCCTGTGGCGTTCCGTTTCGTGCATGTCGTCCTCCCTTGGTTTCACAACATTGTTCAGAATCGCCAGCTGTGTCAATCATAAATCGTCAAAAACAATCATGCTGCACTGCAATATGATTGAATATGATCGTTTATGATTGACAATTGCGCGCACCAAGGGCAGTGTCCAGCGCAAGTCAACATGCAGGACGCACCGCGTCATATGGGAGGACACCATGCTGAAAACCGTTGAAACTCAGTTGCTTGAAAACCGCTGGAGCGAGGCCGAAGCCGCAGGCATGAGCGAGTCGGAGCTGCTGCTCTATCGTTCGAACATTCTGGGCGCTGACAAGCGCGTGACCAATTATGGCGGCGGCAATACCTCGGCCAAGGTGATGGAGGTTGATCCGCTCACCGGTAAAGAGGTCGAGGTGCTATGGGTCAAGGGTTCGGGCGGTGATATCGGCTCGATCAAGATGGATGGTTTCGCCACGCTGTATATGGAGAAGCTCGAAGCGCTGAAGGGGCTGTACCGTGGTGTAGACTTTGAGGATGAAATGGTCGGTTATCTGCCGCATTGCACCTACAAGCTGAACCCGCGCGCGGCCTCGATCGACACGCCTTTGCACGCCTATGTGCCGCGCAAACATGTTGACCACGTGCATGCCGACGCGATCATCGCCATTGCGGCGTCGAAAAATTCCAAGGAACTGACGCAAGAGATCTTCGGCGACAGCATCGGTTGGTTGCCGTGGAAAAAGCCGGGCTATGAATTGGGTTTGTGGCTGGGCAAATTCTGTGAGGACAACCCCGAGGCCGATGGCGTCGTGCTGGAAAGCCACGGGTTGTTCACCTGGGGCGACACCGCGAAATCCTGCTATGACAAGACAATCGAGGTGATCAATACCGCCACCAAATGGCTGGGCGAAAAGACCGACGGTGTCGCGGCCTTTGGCGGTGCGCAACATCAGAGCCTGTCCGAGGGTGAGCGCCGTGCCGTGGCCGCCCGGTTGATGCCCGCCATTCGCGGATTTGTTTCCGGCAACCAACATATGGTCGGCCATTTCAACGACAGCGACGCGGTGCTGGAATTCGTCAACGCCAAAGGGATGGCACCGCTGGCCGCACTTGGCACATCCTGCCCCGATCACTTCCTGCGCACCAAGATTCGCCCGCTGGTGGTGAATTTCGACCCGGCAAAAGGCAATATTGATGAGGTGATGGCCGGTCTGCCCGACCAGATCGCCGCCTATCGCGACGATTACAAAGCCTATTATGATCGCTGCAAAAAAGACGACAGCCCCGCCCTGCGTGACCCCAATGCGGTGGTCTATCTGGTGCCTGGCGTCGGCATGATCACCTTCGCCAAGGACAAGGCGACGGCGCGGATCTCGGGCGAGTTTTATGTCAACGCGATCAACGTGATGCGCGGCGCGTCTTCGGTCAGCGAATATGTCGGCTTGCCGGAACAAGAGGCGTTTGACATCGAATACTGGCTTCTGGAAGAGGCCAAGCTGCAACGGATGCCGAAACCGAAATCTCTGGCCGGACGGGTGGCGCTTGTCACCGGCGGCGCAGGCGGGATTGGCGCGGCCACGGCGGAACGGTACTTGCGCGAAGGCGCCTGTGTCATGCTGGCCGACATCAATGACGACGCGCTGGCCGCCACCGAAAAGAACCTGACCGGGCGCTTTGGGGCGGATGTCGTGCGCACCGTCAATATGAATGTGACCGACGAAACCGCAGTGGCACAGGCCTATGCCGAGGTGTCGGTGGAATTCGGCGGCGTTGATATCCTTGTGTCCAATGCCGGCATCGCTTCTTCCGCGCCGGTGGAAGACACCACATTGGCGCTGTGGAACAAGAACATGGAAATCCTGTCCACCGGTTATTTCCTGGTCTCGCGCGAGGCGTTCAAGCTGATGCGGGTGCAGGACATGGGGGGCGCGATTGTGTTCGTCGCGTCGAAAAACGGTCTGGCGGCATCGCCCAACGCCAGCGCCTATTGCACGGCCAAGGCATCGGAAATCCATCTGGCGCGTTGTTTGGCGCTGGAAGGGGCCGAGGCCGGTATCCGGGTCAATGTGGTCAATCCTGATGCGGTGTTGCGCGGATCGAAGATCTGGGAAGGTGAATGGCTGGAACAACGGGCCGGCACCTATGGCACCGACAAGGAAGGGCTGGAGGAAATGTATCGCAATCGGTCGATGCTGAAACGCTCTGTCTTGCCGGAAGATATTGCCGAGGCGGCCTATTTCCTGGCGTCGGATCTGTCGGCGAAATCGACCGGCAATATCCTGAACGTCGATGCCGGCAATGTGCAGGCCTTCACGCGTTAAGACGACACTTTCGAAAAGTTATGGCCCGGTCACAGATACCGGGCCACACGCCAAGGGAGGACACCATGGCAGATACCTATACCCCCGCAAAACAAGCCTTTGCCGATTGGGGCGTTGATACGGAAGCCGCGCTTGACCGTCTGAAAACCATCCCGATTTCAATGCATTGCTGGCAGGGTGATGATGTGGTCGGATTTGAACAGCAAACCGGATCTTCTGGCGGTGGCATTCAGGCGACGGGCAACCACCCCGGTCGGGCCCGCACGCCGGACGAGCTGCGCGCAGATCTGGATTTTGCCTATTCGATGATCCCCGGATCGCATCGGCTTAACCTGCATGCCATGTATCTGGATACCGACGAGACCCCGGATCGGGACGAAATCGAATACAAACATTTCGCATCCTGGGTCGATTGGGCCAAAAGCGGCGGCATCGGGCTGGATTTCAATCCAACCTTCTTTGCCCATGAAAAAGCCGACGACAATCTGACATTGGCCCATCCCGATGCCGGTATTCGCGCGTTTTGGATCGAACATGGCAAACGGTCGCGTGATATTGCGGCGCGCTTTGGTCAGGAGCTGGGGACCGCGTCGGTCAACAATATCTGGGTGCCTGATGGCTATAAGGATACGCCAATTGACCGGATGGCGGCGCGGGCGCGGCTTGAATCCTCGCTTGATACCATGTTCGCCCCGGCACAGGACCGCGCCCAGATGCTGGACGCCGTTGAAAGCAAGCTGTTCGGTATCGGGGTCGAAGCCTGTACCGTGGGCAGCCATGAATTCTACATGGGTTATGCGATCCGTAAGGGCACGTTGCTTTGTCTGGATATGGGGCATTTCCATCCGACCGAAAACATCGCGGACAAGCTTTCGTCGGTCGCTTTGTCGCTGGATGAGATCCTGTTGCATGTGTCGCGCCCGATGCGGTGGGACAGCGATCATGTGATTTTGCTGAATGACGACATTCAGGCGATGGCCAACGAATTGGTCAGTGCCGATCTGTTGGCGCGCACCCATATCGGGCTGGATTTCTTTGACGCCACCATCAGCCGCACGGCGGCCTGGGTGATTGGCACGCGCAATATGCAGCGGGCTTTGCTGCGGGCGTTGTTGATGCCGATGGATCGGCTGAAGACCGCAGAAGCGGCGATGGACAATACCGCGCGTTTCACCCTGACAGAAGAGTTCAAAGACCTGCCGTTTGGCGCGGTCTGGGCGGAATTCTGTGCCCGTGCCGACATGCCGGTTGGTCTGGATCTGATCCGGGAGCTGGACAGCTATCAGGCAGGGGTTGCCGGTCGCGGATAAGCGCGCCGCGCTGTTGTAAACCGGCGGCCCACGTCGGTTGAGAAAAGGAATCTTGGCCCGTTTGCAAAGCGCAATTGGGCCAGATTCACGCATGGTATCAGGTGCTTGGCTTTGGATGTTGCCGGTCCTGCCAGTGCCGCAGGTCAAAATGCCCAGACCCTAGCCGTCAAAATGTTTGACAGCTGTGGATCGCCCCCATAACCTACTAATTGGTAGCTAATGGAGGAGGAGACCATGACAGCACTGACCAAATTCGCGTGTCTTGCGGCGATTGCCGCACTTGCCACGCCGGCCATTGCAGAAGATTACAGCTGGAAACCGGATCGCCCGATCAACATCATCGTTCCATGGTCGGCGGGGGGGTCGACCGATCAGGTGACCCGCGTTGTTGCACCCATTCTGGAAGAGGCGCTTGGGACCGAAGTTGTGGTCGTGAACCAGCCGGGCGCATCCGGCTCAACCGGCACCAAGGCCGCGCTGGATGCGCCGCGTGACGGGTATACCTGGACCGCGAACGCCATTGCCAATAATGCCACCTATGCCGTGACTGGTCTGGTGGAAAACACATCAATCGACGATTACGCCATCTATCTGCACGTGGCCAATGTGCCGCTTGTCAGCGTGAACGCCGATGCGCCCTATCAAAGCTTTCCCGAACTGCTGGAGGCCATGGAAAGTGGCTCTGTGACGGTGGGCACCGCTGGCATCAACTCTTCCGGTGGGATGGCGCTTGCCGCGATCAAGGAAAGCGCCGAAGGCGAATTGTCGGGCGCACGGATGATCACCTATGACGGTGGCAACCCCGCCGTGATCGCCGCCGCCAGCGGCGAGGTGCAGGTGACCACGCAATTGGCTGTGGAACAGACCGAAATGATCCGCGCAGGTCGTCTGCGGGCGCTGACCGTCTTGTCCGATACCGCCCTTGTGGTCGAAGGCATCGACCCGGTGCCGCCAATCACCGAATTCCTGCCGGATTTCAAAGTTGCGGCAGATTATTTTGGTGTGTTCATCCCCACCGGCGCCCCGCAAGAGGTCTATGACACCGTCGATCAGGTTTGGCAGGATCATGTCATGTCGTCCGACGCGTTGCAGACCTATGCAAATGACCGTGGTGCGGTCTTTGCCCCCAGCTATGGCAAGGCCGCCTATGACAAGGCGATGCCGGTTGTCATCGCCGAGGCCTGTGCACGGGTCACCCGTGGCGAGGCCGTGATGGATCCGTCCGAAATCGGCATCGACTGCCCGGCGGAATAAACGCATTCTTCGGGCGGGGCGGCATGTCCCGCCCGAAGCGCGTAACCAGAGGTAAATAACATGCAAATGGCTTTGGCGGATCGTCTTATGGCGATCGTATTCCTGGCGCTTGGGCTGGCCTTGTTGGTTGGCGGTTACACGATGGAGCGGTTGGAAATCCGCCAGATCCATCCGGCGTCGATCCCCGGATTGGTGCCAATGATCCTTGGGGTGCTGCTCAGCATCTGTGCGGCGCTGTTGTTGATGACATCCTTTCGAAGCGCGGATGCAGACGGGGTCGACACCGACCTCGTGCTTTCCGGCGGCTCCTGGACCCGGCTTGGCCTGACGGTCGTGGTCTGTACGGTCTATGCGCTGGGGCTTGTTGGGTGGCTGCCGTATTTCTGGGCGACGTTTCTGTTTACATTGACGTTTTCGCTGATCTTTTCCTTTCCGGTCACCGGTGACATCCGGGCGCAGGTGATCTCTGCCGCTGGCAGTCTGGCGCTTGCGGTCGCGGTGGCCCTGGGCACCATGTTGCTGTTCCGGGATCTCTTCTTGGTGAGGTTGCCATGAGCGGGCTTTTCGATCTTTTCAACGGCTTCGCGACGCTGCTGACGCCAACGATGTTGTTTCATGCCGCCTGGGCGACCTTGCTGGGCATTGTTGTGGGCTCCTTGCCGGGGTTGACCGCGACGATGGGCGTGGCGTTGATGACGACGTTGACCTATTCGCTCGACTCGACCACCGCGATCCTTGTGTTGATTTGCATGTATGTCGGGGCGATTTATGGCGGGTCGCGCAGCGCAATCCTGTTGAATATTCCCGGCACCCCCGCCAGCGCGGCCACCGCTTTGGACGGCTATCCCTTGGCCAAGGCCGGACGCGCCGGATATGCCATGGGCCTGGCCACCGCCGGGTCGGCGCTGGGAACGCTTGCCGGTGTGGTGATGCTGGTGCTGATCGCGCCGCCACTGGCCGAAGCGGCGTTGAACTTTGGCAGTTTTGAATTCTTTTGGCTGGCGGTGTTCGGCATTCTGATTTCCGGCCAGCTGACGGCAGATACCACACCGCTCAAAGGTTACATTGCCGGGATTCTGGGTCTGGCGGTCGCCATGATCGGGTCCGAAGGCATCCACGCCCATGTGCGGTTCAACATGGGCATTTCCGATCTGAATGCCGGTATCGCGCTGATCCCCGCCATGGTCGGGGCCTTTGGGTTTGCCGAGGTGCTGACCGCGATGTGGAACAAGGCCGGCGAACTGGCCACCAAGAAGGACAAAAGCGACCGCACCATTCCGCATATGGTGGATCTGTGGCGGTATAAATTTACCATCGCCAAATCCGGGTTGATCGGCACCATGGTCGGCATCATTCCCGGCGTGGGCGAGGATATTGGCGCCTGGGCCAGCTATGCGACCGCGCGCAAATCCTCGAAAGAAAAGGAAAAGTTCGGCCATGGCAGTTACGAAGGTCTGATTGCTGCGGAAACCGGCAATTCGGCTGTGGTGCCCGGATCTCTGATCCCGGCGATTACGCTGGCGGTGCCGGGTTCGGCCAGTTCTGCGGTGCTGATCGCCGCGCTCTTTATCCATGGTATCCGGCCCGGTCCGCTGATCATGATTGAACAGCCGCATTTTGTCGGGTTGATCAGCGCCATGGTGGTGATTGCCACCGTGTTCATGGCGATTTACGGCCTGACCCTGACCAAGGCCTTTGTCCAGGTGTTGCGCGTGCCCTATTCCTATCTGATGCCGGTGGTCTTTGTGCTTTGTGTGATTGGCACCTATGCCCTCAGCCAGCGGATTTTTGACATCTGGATCATGGTGGCCTTTGGCGTGATCGGCTTTGTCCTGCGGCAGATGAAATACCCGATGGCGCCGCTGGTGCTGGGCATTATTCTGGGGGATCTTCTGGACAAAAGCCTGCGGCGCGGATTGACGCTGAGCGATGGCGAGCTGGCACCGTTTTTCGCCCGGCCTGTGTCCGCCGGATTTGTGGCGCTGATTGTGTTGTCGATTGCGATGAATATCCCGGTTGTGCGGCGCGGCGTTCTGGCGCCATTCCGATGGATCGGGTCGCGGTTCAATGCCTGATATGGTGTGCGGTATCATGGTCGCCACCACCACTCTGGCAGCACGCGACAGGGGCTGATAGGATTGCCGGATCTCAGCACGCCGGATGCGCAAAGAGGATAGATGGCCAAAAACGTTTCCCCGATCCGCAAGAACAAGAAGCGTAACCCGCAAGTGACCCGCGCCGCGATTCTTCAGGCCGCTCTGGAAGAATTCAGCACCGTCGGCCATTCCGGCGCGCGGGTTGATCGCATCGCCGAGCGGGCGGGTGTCAGCAAGCCGATGATCTATGATTACTTTGGCGACAAGAACGCGGTCTACGCCGCCGCCCTGCGCGAGGCCTATGTCCAGATTCGCCACGGTGAAACCGCCCTCGACCTCGACAGGCTTGCGCCCGACGAAGCAATTGGCGCTCTGGTGCATTTCACCATGAACCATTTCTGGAACAACCCCTGGTTCCTGCGGATGTTGAACACCGAAAACATGATGGGCGGCGAAACGATCCGTCAGGTCGATGACCTGGCAGAGATTCAATCGGTGCTGTTGCGCCGGGTCGAGGAAATCCTGCGCCGTGGCCATGCGGCGGGCCTGTTCCAAAAGCAGATTACACCGGTCGAACTCTATATATTCATCGCCTCGGTGTGCTGGTTTCCGATCTCCAACATGCACACTTTGCGCGTGGTGTTTCGCGCGCCAATTGCCGAAGATTGGCTGGAAACCCATGCTAACAAAGCCGCAGACATGATCGTTAGCTATCTGAAAACCAACGATATTTAATCTATTCGGCATGCCCCCGCAGTAGGGCAGTTGCCCCCGCGCCGGGGGCGGAAAATCCTCTGTCTTCATCAGACCCACCCGTCAAAATCACTGATCTTTGGCTTGCGTCGCTTGACAGAAAAATCATAACCTACTAATTAGTAGTTTATGGATCGTCGGGAGGAGGACCACCATGTCGCACGCATTTGCCGACGCCCCACCACGGGGGACATCCCCCGAGGGCAATCACCACTTCAGCCAGACCGCAGGAATAAGGAACCACAGACAATGACCACACAGCGTATTGGCATCATCATGCACGGCGTCACCGGACGGATGGGCATGAATCAGCATTTGATCCGTTCGGTTCTGGCGATCCGGGATCAGGGTGGCATGCTGTTGAAAAACGGCGACCGGTTGGTGCCGGATGTGATCATCGTTGGCCGCAACGAAAAGAAGATCGCCGAACTGGCCGCCAAACATGGCGTTGATCGCTACACCACCGATCTGGATGCGGCGTTGGCCAATCCCGACGACACGATTTTTTTCGATGCCGCCAGCACCCAGATGCGCCCCGGCCTTCTGCGCAAGGCGATTGATGCCGGTAAACATGTCTATTCGGAAAAACCCGTTTCCGAAGGTCTGGAAGAGGCGATTGCCATCGCCAAACACGCCAAGGCCGCAGGTGTGAAAAACGGCATCGTGCATGACAAGCTTGACCTGCCCGGATTGTTGAAGCTGAAGCGCCTGCGCGACAGCGGCTTTTTCGGCAAGATCCTCTCTGTGCGCGGCGAATTCGGCTATTGGGTGTTCGAAGGCGATTGGATGCCGGCCCAGCGCCCATCGTGGAACTATCGCAAGCAGGACGGCGGCGGCATGGTGTCGGATATGCTCTGCCACTGGCGCTATGTGCTTGATAATGTTGTTGCTCCGGTCAAATCGGTGTCCTGCAACGCCGTTACCCATATCCCCGAACGCTGGGACGAAAACGGCGAACGGTATGACGCCACCGCCGATGATGCGGCTTATGCGACCTTTGAGCTGGAAGGCGACATCATTGCCCAGCTCAACAGCTCGTGGTGTACTCGCGTGCGTCGCGATGACCTTGTGACCTTCCACATCGACGGCACCCATGGCAGCGCCGTGGCCGGTCTGCACACCTGCTATTCCCAGGCGCGCGCAAACACGCCCAAGCCGGTCTGGAACCCCGATCAAAAGCAGACAATGAATTTCTTCGATGATTGGGTCGAAGTGCCGGACAACGCCGAATTCGACAATGGTTTCAAGGTGCAATGGGAACAATTCCTGCGCCACGTGGTCGAAGATGCGCCGTGGTCCTACACGCTGGAAGAAGGCGCCAAAGGCGTGCAGCTGGCAGAACTGGGCTATCAAAGCTCGCAAGAGCGTCGCTGGCTCGACGTTCCGGCGCTGGACATCTGAGGGGGGGGAGCGACATGGCACAATTGATCCTTCCCACCCCCGGCGGGGGCACCGCCCCGCTTGATCTGACCGCAGGCCCGGTTCCCGCACCGGGCGGCGGCTGGACCCGCACGGCCTATGCCGCGGCGCATGTGGTCGCCGATCCGCTGGCGGATCTGGACCCCGGCGATGGTGTGGCCGTCGATTGGGACCGCACGCTGGCCTTCCGGCAGCACCTCTGGTCGCTGGGTCTTGGCGTGGCCGAGGCGATGGACACCGCTCAGCGCGGCATGGGCCTTGACTGGGCCACGTCGCTGGAGCTGATCCAGCGCAGCATGGACGTCGCCCCCGACGGCGCGTTGATCGCCAGCGGCGCCGGGACCGACCATCTGGTCCCCGGCCCGGATGTCACCATCGACGACGTGATCGCCGCCTATGAAATGCAGTGCGAGGCGGTCGAAGCCACCGGCAGCCGCGTCATCCTGATGGCCAGCCGCGCGCTGGTGCAGGCTGCGAAATCGCCCGACGATTATGCCCGCGTCTATGGCCGCGTGCTGTCGGGCCTGAAGCAACCGGCGATCCTGCACTGGCTGGGCGAGATGTTCGACCCGGCGCTGGCGGGATATTGGGGCAATGCCGATCATATGACCGCGATGGAGACCTGTCTTTCGGTCATTGCTGATAATGCCGACAAGGTCGACGGCATCAAGATTTCACTGCTTTCAGCGGAAAAGGAAATCGCCATGCGCCGCGGCCTTCCGGCGGGTGTGGTGATGTATACCGGCGACGATTTCAACTATCCTGAGCTGATCAAAGGCGACGAACAAGGGTTTTCCCATGCGCTGCTGGGGATTTTTGATCCCATCGCCGGGGCGGCCTGTCGCGCGTTGAACGCCCTCGCCGAAGGCGACAATACGGCCTATCACGCCGCCTTTGACACCACGGTGCCGCTCAGCCGCCATATCTTCAAGGCGCCAACGCGGTTCTATAAGACCGGGGTGGTGTTCATGGCCTATCTGATGGGGCATCAGGACCATTTCACCATGGTCGGCGGTCAGGAAAGTGCCCGCTCGACCCTGCATCTGGCCGAGGCGATCCGCCTTGCCAATGCTGCGCAATTGTTCACCGACCCGGACGAAGTGGTCCGCCGCGCAACGCCGGTCTTTCAGGCACGCGGGGTATCGGTATGAGAACGCTTTCCGCCGCAGATCTGTCGCTGAACACCGCAACGGTGTCAAAGCAATGGACCCTCGAAGAATGTATCGAGGGCTGTGTCCGCCATGGCATCGGCGGCATTTCCCCCTGGCGGGACAAGCTACAGGAATGTGGCGTTGACCGTGCCGCCAAGCTGATCCGCGACGCGGGGCTGGGGGTTTCCGGCCTGTGTCGTGGCGGGTGGTACACGGCTGAGGGCGCTTTGACGCAAAAGGTCATCGACGACAACAAACGCGCTGTGGATGAGGCCGCCGCAATTGGCGCCGAATGCCTCGTCATGGTGGTGGGTGGTCTGCCCGAAGGGTCCAAGGATATCGTCGCCGCGCGCGATATTGTCACCGAAGGGCTGGGCAAAACGTTGGATTATGCCCGCACCGTTGGGGTGAAGATCGGCATCGAGCCGCTGCACCCGATGTATGCCGCTGACCGTGCCTGCGTGAACACCACTGGGCAGGCGCTGGATATCTGCGACCAATTGGGCGACGGTATCGGCGTGGCGTTGGACGTCTATCACATCTGGTGGGATCCGGCGATTGCGGCCCAGATAAAACGCGCGGGCAAGGACCGGTTGTTGGCCTTTCACGTCTGCGACTGGATGAACCCGACCCAGGACATGCTGACCGATCGCGGCATGATGGGGGACGGCGTGATCGACATCCCCGCCTTTCGCCAAATGGTCGAAGCCGAAGGTTTCGACGGCTTGGTCGAGGTCGAGATCTTTTCAGCGGAAAACTGGTGGACCAAACCCGCCGATGATGTGCTGAGCGCGATGAAATCCGCTCTTCCGGTGATCTAGGGGCTGATTTGCGAATATTGGCGGCACTGGACCATGTTGTTGGGTCCGGTGCCGCCCTTTGTTTTTCAAGATCTGGCAGGATCTGATCGCCACACAACGCTATTTCCGGCCATTGGCCGTGTCGGGCGCGCGGTGCGGACCCTAGCGCAACCCGTTGCGCGCGATTTCATAGGCCAGATCCTGAACCGCACGCGCCAGCGCAGCGGCGATGCTGGCCGCGCCCAATTCGCCCTGAATCGGCACCTCAAGATCGAACAGTTTCGCCCGGTTGCGACCGTTTTCGGAGGTCACGAAATACTGGCCGGACAGACGGAACACGCCATCGGTGCCTGCCAGCATATCCTCAACCCGCAGCTCGACTGTCGCCTGTGGCGAGTCTTCGAACGGCCAAGGTTCCGAGGCGACGCGCGCGCCGCTGATTTGCGTCAGATGCCGGGTCATTTCCAGCGTGATCGCGCGGGTGGGATCATCGGCCCAGAATATGCCTTCGCTTTTGCTGAGCAGGCCGAATTCATTGACAATGAACACCTCCTCTGCGCCGCCATAGGTCGGCAACGACACTTCGCGCAGCGCCACAGAGCCAAAAGCAATGCGCTGTTTCTGCTGCACTTCTGCCACCGGGATCGTGACCCGCTGTTCGACTGTGGATGCACATGCGGCCAGAACCGCAAGCAGGCTAAGGGCAGCAATGGGTCGGATTTTCAACATGGGCTTCATCGTCCTGTGAGCAGAGAATTCGGATTGCGTTCAATCGCTTTGGCCAGCGATGCAACGGCTTTGGCAGCTTTTTGTATTTCGGCCAGCGCCAGTCGGGCTTCGCGGCCCAGACCGCCATTGGCCTCATACCCTTCCAATGTGGTCAGGGCCTGTGCGACGACACCCTGCATCTGTTTGATCAATGCCGGCAATGCCTTGCCGCTTTCGGCAAAAGTATCCGCGGCCTTGCTGGCGGACACAAGTGTCGTTTCGGCGTTCTCGATGATCTTGCTGTTGCCCAGCTTGGTCAACAACGCGCTCAGATCGGCCAATGCGACATTCAATTGACCGGGCAGGGCCTTGGTTTCATCCGATGCCAGCAGGGTTTCGGTGGTCGCCAGAAGTGCGCTCAGATCGTTGCCGATCGCCTCGATCCCCAGCTTTTCGACATTGGCGGCAATGGCATTCATCCGGGTGATCAGATCGGGCACGCCGGCCACGGAACTGTTTACGGATTGCGCGGCGGTGGTCGCCTCGGCCAGGGCGGCGGTCAGCTGCGCGGCGACGGCGGCCTCGTTGAATTGCGTGATCAGCTTGTCCAGTTCGGTTACGGTGGCCCCCAACTGGGCCGGCAATGCCCGCAGATCTTCGGAATTGACCAGACCACGGGCATCGCTGAGCAGATTGTTCACATTGCCCGGCACCGCGCGGGTGTCATCACTGCTGATCAAGGCGCTGGCATTGGCCATCAGGTTTATGGCCTGTTGCATCACCTCTTCCACCGGCAGGGCGTTGATGCGTTCGAACACGCCTTCGGCGGTGGCCGACACATCGGCGATTTCATTTTCGGTGGTCGGAATGATCGGATAGCCTTCTTCGTTGTCCGACAATTCGGCGGCGGTGCCATCCGCCACTTCGACCAGCTCGACCTTCAATCCACCGGTGAGGATGGATGCGGTGGCAAGCCGTGCCCGCAACCCATTGCTGACCCGTGTGCGGAAATAGTCAAGAACCGCATCGTCGCCCGCGCCATCAGCCAGCCCAAGCCGCCCCTGACGGATGGCCAAAGAGACCGCCAACCGCACGCGATGATCGCCGAACCGTTCGTCATCAATCAGACCATTGATTGCCGAAACCCGCCCAATGCGAAACCCGTTCAGTTCCACCGGCGCATCCACCGCCAGACCTGCGATATTGTCATCAAACACCGCTGACAGGCTGAAGATGTCGCCATCCTCTGGCGCAAACAGGCTGGCCCGCGCCGAGGCTTCTTCGGAAAAGACGGTAAAGACATCGCCCGAAGCGGCCGGATCACCGCCGGAAATCATGGTTTCGAAGGTGACGCCACCAGACACCAGCGATGCAACCGAGGAAAAATCCAAAGCCGCGCCACCGGGCCCGAAAGAGAAAGAGAACCCCGACGCATCCCAAAACCGGGTGGCGGAATTGATAAGCTTGTCATGCGGGGCAAAAATCACCGCCTGAACCTCGGCGGTGGACCCATCGGCGGAAATGGTCGGGCTTCCCAGCCGCCCGACGGAAATGCCGCGAAACAGGATTGGCGCATTGGCGGTCAACGTCGCATCCCCGGTGGCCCGCAACAAAAGCCGCAAACCGCCTACGCCGCTGCGATCCAGCGGGGCATCGGCGAGGCCGGCGAACTCTTCGGTCAGCCCCTCTGCCGTATTGTCCCAGAACCCTTCGATATAGACACCGGACAACACCGTGCTGAGCCCCGAGACCCCCTGCGCGGTCACCTGCGGGCGCACGACCCAGAACTGGGCGCCGGCGTCGACGTAATCCGCCACTTCCTTGTCCAGCCGCACCGTGACCTCGACCCGGCCAAGACCGTCGGTAAATCCGACATCTTCGACCACGCCAACCGTCACGTCGCGATAGCGCAATTCGGTTGCGCCTTTTTGCACGCCGGACGCATTTTCAAAGCTGATGTGAATCACCGGACCCTTGTCCAGGTAATTCTGCACGGCAATGCCCACCACCGCAGCCAAGGCAATGACCGGGACAAACCAGATAAAGGAAATGCCCTTGAACACTCCCTTGCGCGCGGCCTTGATCGGCGCTTTGGGCGGTTGGGTGTCGGAATTCGTCACGCAGAGCGTTCCTTTTCTAAGCTGGTTTGTGATGGGCCGGTTGCGGCCGGGCTGTCGGTATCATGGTTGTTTTCGCTGTCCCAGATCAGTCTAGGATCAAGACTTTGGGCTGACAGCATCGTAAAGACGACCGAAAGCGCAAAAAACAGGCTCGCCCGTCCCGGTGTCATCGAGGCAAGGGTCTGAAATTGGACCAATGCCGAAAGAATGGCCACCACAAAGACGTCGATCATCGACCAGCGGCCAATATATTCGACGATTTCGAACAGGATCAGACGGTAATGCGCGCTGATGCTGCTTTTGCGCTGAATGCCGAGGGCCAGCACCGCGATGATCATGAATTTCGACACCGGAATCAGCACGCTGGCGATCAGGATGATCGCGGCCACGCCAAATGCGCCGTGATGGGCCAATTCCACCGCCCCTTCGACAATTGTCGCGTTCGACACATTGCCCAGCGTGCGGGTTTCCAACATCGGATAAAGATTGGCCGGGATATAACAGATCAGACCGACAAACCACCAGGCCCAGACCTTTTGCAGCGAAGCTGTATCGCGCGAGGCAAGCGTGCTGCCGCATCGGTCGCAGATCGTGCTGCCCATCGGGGACACCCGAGTGCAGCGGGTACAGGCCACCAGCCCCATGTCACGCGCGCTTGTCATTGGTCCAGCGACCGCCAGATCGAATAACGGCACATCAGACTTTCGGCGAAAACCACCAAAAGGACCATGGCGGCGAACATCCAGGCCGCCGGCCCAAAAGCGACATCCGCCAGATCAGCCAGTTTGACCAGGGCCACCGCACATCCCAGCGCAAAGATTTCCGCCATCGCCCAGGGCGTCAGCGCCTCGGCCATGCGAAAGGCGGGTTTGGCATATCGTGCCGGCGCCAGATCGCGGATCACCGGCAACAGCACATAGATCAACAACACCAGCCGCACCGCCGGAATGATGACGATGAACATCAACACCGCCACCGCCAATGCGGTCAACGCCCCGGAAAAGGCAAATGCGGTTTCCAGAATAGAGGCGCTGTGGGTCTGGCCACCGACAGAGATCGACAGAAACGGATAGACGGTTGCCCCGGCGATCAGGATAAGAACGCTGGCGGCAAGAGCAATGATCTGCTTGCCAGCCTTGCGCCGCGGCGCAATCAGCACCGTATGACAGCGATGGCAATAGGCCCGTTCATTCGATGTCACTTCCGGCACGGAATAGACGAAATCGCATTTCGGGCAGGCCATCCATTTATCCAGATCAGATTGATCCAAACGCTTCATCCTTTCATCGGACCATATGTCCGGGCATCATGTTGCATCTAGCGGAAAACCGCCGTCATGCAATGCCTGTGCAAGAGTTTAAAGCGTCAGGAAAAATCGGCAATGGCCGGGGTTAAGCGGTCAAGCGCCGATCGGAGCCGGAAATTGTCGCAATATGTTTCAAGAGTCGATGCGCGGCGTGCCCTTGCGCGGCGCGGTCTCTGACGGGTCGGTCCACGTCACCCGCAGGCTGACCTGTGATTTGCCGTCTTCGACCTCGCCTTTGATGCGGACATTCATCAGATCGGCAGTCTTCAGAACCAGGGTGTCATCGTCGTCACCCAGCACCATTTCGCCTTTGGAAAACCCCTTGGCCAAGGCGGTGAGCAGGGCCTTGATTGTTTTCGCATTCTGAAGGGATTCATGCGAAAATCGCTTGTTCGAACTGCCCATGTGATGTCTCCCGGCCCTGTCTGGTGCTCAGATCATGCGTTCAGGCGCAAAATGTTTGGCCCGCGGATAATCCCGGCTTAACCCGATCACATCTCCGGTCGGAAAGATCAAGGTTGCACCGGCGCCGATCCCCTCCAGCCCTTCCAGCCTGCGCGAGGTCCGGTCGAGGGTGATATCGCCCTCAAGATGCAGCACACCGCGTTTGGCCAACAGGCGCTGACCACGGTGATTGTTGACATGGCCCTGCACAACCATGTGGATGCCCGCCTGTGTCAGGGCGCTGACCCCGGTGTCGGTCAATTGGCAATCCGATTTGCGGTATTTGGTGCGCACAAGATTGGCCAAGGGCCCGAAATAGAACCCAAGCGAGGCCTGTTCCGCCTCTGCGCGATACCGGGCGTTAACCGCATCGGTGCCTTCGCTCGCCAACAAGGCGCACATGCTGTCACACAGGCCGGCATGCACAAACAGCAAGGAGCCGCTGCGCGTCACCACATCCATGGCGTCAAAAAACCAGGCATAGGCGCCAGCGGGTTCGAAAAATACCTCGTGGCATTTCAATGCCGCTGCCAGGATCTCGCGATAGCTCATGCCGGTGGCGGCGCAATGGGTGTCGAATTTTTTCAGCTTTTCCAAAAGCTTGCTTGTCTCTTTGCGGATCACCTTCGGGCGCACCTGACCTTTGGCCGCCACCGCAAAACGGTCCGGCCAATCCGCGCGCGGCGTCAATCGGGCCTTGCAGGCGGCCTCATCCGGCAATTGTGCCAGATCGGAGGTTGTCACGAACCGGTCCAGCACCTCGCGCAGGATTGGCAGGATCTTGCGCCCCATCCGCACAAAAAGATGTTCGCGCAGGGCATCGCGGGGCCCGCGCAGCGCCGCCACCGCCATGCGCATTCGCAGATCGTGATTGCCCGCCAGAATATGCACATCCGCGCCAGTGTGGCGCAGCGCATTCAACGCATCCAGAAGCGCCAGATTGCTTGGCCCCTTGTCGAGACTGTCCCCGCCCAGAATGATCCGGGCCTGGGTGCCGAATTCGGTCAGAACGATCCGCCCCATGTCCCGCCGGATGACGCCCGCCGCGATCAGGGACCGCAGGAATCCTTCGGCATCGGCATGCGGGTCAGAGACAAACACCACCGGACGGTCCGGCCAATGCCAGCCGCCGTTATGCCCCACACGGGCCAGACAATCGGCGATCTGGCGCTGCGCGCGACGATCCAGCCAGGGCTCTGTGTCGCGCGGCAGATCGGCAAGACAAGAATCGGTGTCAAAAACGGACGGCAAAAGATGCGCCGCAGGGTGCATGGGCAAGGGAGGGGATTCCAAGGTCGGCCTTTCCGTCAGTCGTCACCAGAGATGTCGCTGCGGTCAGTCCATCGCCTCTTCCTTGGGCGCGCGCACTTTCCACTCTCCGGTCAAGTGACGCCAGTTACCATGCGGCCCATGACAGAATAGTAACGGTTGGGCATGAAACATCGACAAACGGGCAATATCTTCGCGCGCCAGCACCCCAAGGTGATGAAAGGCATGGCGAAAGGACGCCCCATGGCCGACGTGGATTGTCAGCTGGCCGGGTGTCACCGTCGATTGCAAGTGCCCGGCGACCCGCGCCCCGGCCTGCATCAGGGATTCCGCGCCTTCCAGCGGCAGACAATAGTCGCTGTCGGATTTCCACCCGGCGGGCGGCGGCCCATATCGGGGATCATCGCGCAGCACGGCTTCGATCTCGGCCAGGGTTAGATTGGCCGCCGACCCGACCCCGCGTTCGGCAAGATCAGAGGTTTCCGTGATCCGTTCCACCCCGATGCCGCAATCCTGCAACGTGATCAGGATTTCCGACGCGGTTTGCCAGGCCCGCAATTGGCGCGACGCATGGATGACGGGGCCAACGGCCAGGTTATGGGCCGCGATCATCTCTGCCAGGGCAAGCGCCGCGGCGCGGGCCTGGGCCTTGCCCTGGCTGGTCAGGGCAAAGGGTTGCCGCGCGGACGGCGCGCCGCTGCGTTGTTCATAAGCGCCATGCCGCAGGATCGCGACAAATCCGGTGTCAGCCATCAAAAATCTGCCGTCCAAATTGCGCCAGCGCATCGAAATCGACCCGGCCCGACACTTCGCAGACCCGGACACCGCGCAGCGCGGACAAATAGGGTTCCGGCACCGGCATCGCGCCGTTGGGCTCAAACCTGCCATCCGGGTGCTGATAAAACGATCCGGGGCTTTTGACGATCGCGCCAAGCAGATCCGGCCGCCGCGTCAGATCCACTTCGGCGACATTGGTTGGCGCATCGCTGTCGCGGCTCCAGTTCAACACCCAGAAATCCGTCAGAGGCGTATCATATTGGATACGGTTCGGGCCATAGATGTCCGGGATTACCAGATCATGTTTCTGCTCCAGATCCCACAGCGCATCGGCGGGCAGCGCAAGCACCTGGGCGCGTTCCTCATCCGACAACATCCCGGACAGACGCGGATTGCCCAGAATGGTGCCGGGGTTGATGCGCGGATGTTTCGGGATGCCAAGGGCTTGGGGGGGATGTCCGGCCTTTACCAGAAGCCGGTCGTTGGACACAAACCGGGTGCTGTCGAAATCCAGCATGCGCAGGATCGAGGTCGATTTGCCGCCCCCCGACAGACCCGAGATTGCCAGGGTGCCCGCGCCGTCCGTCACCGCCGCCGCATGGCACAATTGCCACCCATCGCGAAGACAATGGCTTAGGATCTGGGTGTTGATGAAATTGATCACTGTGCTGGAATTTTCGGCCAGCGGCCCCATCGCGATGGCCCAATCCGCGTTTTGCACAAAGGTCACACCGCTGCGGACCTTTTTGATCAATCGACCGTCCGGCAAGTCGCAAACTGCATCCTTGCGGCCGGATTTTCCGGCCTCCCGCTGCCAATCGTTCCACTCTGGTTCCGGGGTCAACATTTGATCGGGCAGCAAATGCACCACGATTTCCCCCGGTTCCGGCGTCAGCGCATCCGCGTAATAGGCAACCAGTTCACTGCGCAATGCGCCGGGGCAAAACACGGTGATGCCAACCGGCCCAACCCGAAGTGAAAACGGCTCTGCGCCTTGGGCAGGGGAGAGGTCCAGCTGCGCGACGATGTCCTGTATCGTGGTCATTGGCTGACCTCTTGGATTACATGGTCCGCGACCAGCGCCGCCGCGTCGATGCCACAGCCCTTTTGCGCGCCGCTATAGCCGCCAAAGGCCGAGACCTCGAATACAATTGGCCCGTCCGGGGTCAGGGCGATATCAACGGTGGTAAAGGTCAAACCAAACGGCGCCTGCGCCTTGCGGCCCAATTCGATCAGCTCGGGCGTCGGATCAAACGCCGCATATTTGCCGCCGGAATGGATTGTCGTGTTCCAACTGTCCGTCTGGCTGACACGGGCATAGGTGCAGACATATTCGTTGTTCAGAAACACCATGCCCAGATCATGCCCCGACAGATCGGCCTTTTGCTGGATATACATCACCGGATTGGCGGCTTTGAACGTCGCGATCTGTTCTACCGCATCCGGGGCGTCATGATCCAGCAGGATCATACCGCGGGCCTTGGTCGAAAACAGTGGTTTGAACACCGCCGAGCCGTAGCGCAGCAATGCCGCCTGCGCGGCCTCGACATCTTCGGTGATGGTTGTGGCGGGCATTGGCACATCGGCATTGGTCAGGGTCACCGTACAGGCCAGCCGATCCATCAGCCGCAGTACGCTTTCAGCGGAGCTGAAAATACGCACACCGCGCGCCTCGGCCACGCGCAACATTTCCAGCCGATCCAGCGCGTCGGGGCTGTAGTCTTCGGAAATCTTTTTCAGGATCAGCCCGTCAAGACCACAGAGATCCACGCCATCGCAAAACAATGTGCCTGCCGCCAGATCCAGCGTCACAGATCCCATGTCGATCACACAGCGAAACCCGGTGCGCGCCTCCAGCGCGTCGGCCAGGGCTTCGGTTGACCATTTTCCGGGGGTCCCGATGACCCCGATTTTCTTAGTCACTAAACAGCATCCTTATCGGCAGTTTGAAGCGCGCCTCGCGGCCCACGGGCACGGCCAACGCACAGTCAAGAATATAGCGGGCGCGCAGCATCATGCGTTTGGCATGGCCGCGATCCACCACAAAGCGGGTCGAACTGGCAAAGGACCGCGCAAGCCCCAGCGCCAGACGATATTCAAATGTCGGGTCCTTGTGGCGGCGGGCGAATTTGGCCGCCATGTCATGCATGTCTGCGGCCACATTTGCAATCCGCGCACGCGTGCCCGCATCCAGCACCTGAAGCCGGTAGTTCGACACCATGAACACCGACACGTCCTGAACGTAGTCCATATAACGCGACCGGTGCAGGTCGATAAAACGGATCTTTTTGTCCGCCCCGTCATAAATCACATTGTCGAGGTTGAAATCGCCATGAATATAGACCGAAAACGGCGCTTTGACCGTCTTTTCCCGGGCGGCGGCGGCGGTGATCAGGGCATCGAAACTTTCGATCGCCAGACCATTGATGCCAAGCCGCCCATGGCCGTATTTCGGGTGCAGACGATAGACATCCTGCATCCGCTTGGCCAGTTGCTCCATCGCGGCCATTTCGGCCGGCTCGTCTGTCCGGGTCTGCCGCCAAATGTCGCGCACGGTCTTGTACAGGGCATTCTGTGCTTCTGCCAGACCCGCATCACTGCCGCCCAGCACGATATCCTCAAAGGTTTCGCCCTGGAGATGTTCGATCAAAAGCGCCGCCGAATTGCCGCGTTTTTCATAGGAAAATATCTCGGGCGCCAGACCGGGGTAGACCGAATTCCAGCTTTTCACGCCAACGCGCTCTTCCTTGACCTTGCGCCGATCCCCGTCCTTGAACACCACAGCGACAGAGTCGCCCTTGGCGTTGCGCATGGTGGCGCTGGAAATTGCGCTGCCGGACCGGGTTTCGGCCAGCGGCTGCAATTTGACCTCTTCGTCTTTGCCAGCCCCGGCCAGAACGCTGCGCAGGGTGAAATAACGTTCAAATTGAACCGGTTGACCGATGTTGATCGACAGGATCGCCTCGCTGATCGCCTGAACCGCTTCGCCCATGCGATAGATTTCGTTCAGAACCAAAAGACCATGCGCCAGGTCGGCGGCATGTTTGGTGCCCTGCATGTCGCGGGTATAGGTGCGGAACAATTGGTCATGCAGCACGACAAGTTCGGCCCGTGCGGTGCCGATCTTGACCGCCAGTTTGCTATCCCGGGTGTCAAGCGCATCAGGGACCAGCGCCACCGAGGCCCGGACCAGTTTCACCGGCGCAACATAGGCATCGGCGCGCAGAAGTTTCTGGCGCTCGACGCCTTCGGCATGTTCGACGGCGCGCCGGCCCAGCCGGGAAATCAGGTCCAGATTGCGGGCGATGGTATCCACCGCCTGAAGCTGCATTTGCCGCGCGCTGCCCTCTTTGGTGCGCATCATGCCGGCCAAACAGCCCTTGCGCACCCGCGACGACAAATTGTGGGAATACCCGGCGCGCCCGATCAAGTGATGGGCGGTCTCGCTGCGCGGCGCATCGAAATAGGCGGTCAACCGCGACAGTTGACCATCCATTTCTGCCAGCAGAAACGACATGTTTTCTTCGACGACATCGGGCATCTTCATGACAAAGCCCCAAGGGCACCGGAAAAG
This sequence comes from Marinovum sp. 2_MG-2023, assembly GCF_030548265.1. Taxonomy (NCBI): domain Bacteria; kingdom Pseudomonadati; phylum Pseudomonadota; class Alphaproteobacteria; order Rhodobacterales; family Roseobacteraceae; genus Marinovum; species Marinovum sp. 2_MG-2023. Next base: position 108,527 of record NZ_JAUOSD010000012.1, read on the forward strand.
TGTTGCCAAACAGGCCCGGATCGCGCCGTAAATTGATCAGATCTGGCCCTGCAAAAGACAAGATGCAGCGGCAGACATATGTGGTAATCGGATTTCATGCGGCCTTATGGCTGCGAAGTATAACAATTCAAAGACAGAAATTGCCGTGCCTCAATCAGTCGGAACATAACTGCCATGACGTCTATTCGGATTACGCGTGACCTGCGACTGCCTGATGATCTGCGGGTGGCCCGGGCGCGCAGTGCGCCACATTTGGGGCCGCGTGTGCTTTTCTTTAGCGGCGGCAGCGCGCTGAATGACATTTCCCGCCAGTTGAAACGGCTGACGTTCAATTCGATGCATCTGATCACACCCTTTGACAGCGGCGGCAGTTCCCAGGCGCTGCGGCTGGCGTTTGACATGCCTGCGGTCGGGGATCTGCGCAGTCGGCTGATGGCGCTGGCGGATGAAACCGTATTGGGCCAACCGGATGTGTTTGCGCTGTTCAGCCACCGTCTGTCCAAAACCGCGCCGCAGGCCGAATTGCGCCAGCAGATCGACCAGATGACCTCGGGCAAACATCCGATGATCGCCGCTGTCGCAAAACCGATGCGGCAATTGATCCAGACGCATTTGCGTAGTTTCTGCGATCATGTGCCCGCCGATTTCGATTATCGCAACGCCAGCATAGGCAATCTGATCCTTGCGGGCGGGTATCTCGACAATGGCCGCGCGTTAGAGCCGGTTCTGTTCCTGATGTCGAAAATGGTGGATGTGCGCGGTCTTGTGCGCGCGGTGGTGGATGAAAACCTGCAACTGGGCGTCGATCTGGCGGATGGTCGTCGCATTCTCAGCCAGCGATTGATCAGCGGCAAGGAAGTTGCGGCGCTCAAAAGTCCGATCATGCGTATTTTTCTGAACGATGGCCGTGAAGAGATTGCGCCGAACAAAGTGCCGCTGCCCAAGCGCAATCGCAGGCTGATCGAGCGGGCCGATGTGATCTGCTATCCGCCCGGCAGTCTCTATTCCAGTGTGATTGTCAACTTGCTGCCCGCCGGGGTGGGCCGTGCGGTTGCGCAGCGCCGGGTGCCCAAGGTCTATCTGCCAAGCCTGGGCCCCGATCCCGAGGCAATTGGCCATTCCCTGGCTGAACAGGTCGATGCCATCCTGACGCCCCTGCGCGCCGATGCCGGGGATGACACCCCGGCCAATCACCTGATGACCCATGTGCTCTGCGATACGTCCTGGTCGGAAAAAGCATGCGCCACCGTCACCAAACGCCATGGCATTGCCTGTCACCGCATGGACCTGCGACAGGGCAAAAGCGACCGTTATGATCCGGAAAAGATTGCGGAAATGCTGGTGTCACTGGACTAAATGGGCTGTGCCACCGGCGACATGCCTCTTTGCAAGGTCATGCCGCCGATGGTGTGCGGGATCGGAACCCGTGCCCTTGAAAACCGGGCAGGGTGCGGATTGCTCCGCCCCGACCCGTCACTCGTTACAACTCTTGATAGGCTTGCAAGGCGGCTTCGACGCCTTTTGACCAAATCAGGGTCAACCATTTACGAAAATCACTGCGGAACTGCGCGTTGTCAGCCAAAGCACCATATAGTTCGCGCTGTGCCAGCCAATGATCCGGGTCTGATTTGGCCAGTTTGGCCGTCGCGGTCAAACGTGCCCAGATCGGATCATTTGGTTCGATCACGCTGCCATTTTCGCGGGTGCCCGCGCACATCCGTGCCCAAAGCGCCTGTGACAATGCCAGCCCGGAAACCGGCGTGCCCGCCGCCAATGCATCGCGGATACCCGGCAACACCGCCCCGGTGTGGCGCGACGATCCGTCAAAGGCGACCCGGCGCACGGTGTCATAGATCTTGGGGTTAGCAAATCGCCCGCTGATCAGATCGACATAGGCCGCCGGCGTCATGCCCGGCACGTCATGCACATGCGGCGCGATTTCGGTCAATGCGACCTTTTCCAGATAGGCCCGGATGCCGTCATGCGCCATGGTGTCGGCGATGGTTTCAATCCCGAGGATCTCTGCCGGGGCGGCGATAAGCTGATGACCGCCGTTCAGCATCCGCAGCTTCATCGCCTCGTAGTCGTGCACCTTGTCAGACAGGGTGGCGCCAACCGTTTCCCAGGCCGGGCGACCATTGCAGAAATCATCTTCGATCACCCATTGGCGGAAATTTTCGTGGGTGACCGGCGCGGCGTCCTCGACCCCGATGCTGCGCGCCAGCTCCAGCTCCTTTGGGCCGGTCGCGGGCACGATGCAATCGACCATGGAATTGGGAAAGCTGGAGTTTTCTTCGATCCAGGAAGCCAGATCGGCATCCATCAATCGGGCCAGCCCGATCACGGTTTCCCGCAGCTTGACGCCATTGCCCGGCAGGTTGTCACAGCTTTGACAGGTAAAGGCTGCATGACCCGCGTCGCGCCGCGCGCGCAGGGCGGCAATCATCGCGCCAAACGCGGTCCGCGGCGTGCCGGGATTGGCGACATCATGTTGAATATCGTCCTGGCTGGCGTCGAATTTCTTGGTTGCGGGATCAAGATAATAGCCGCCTTCGGTCACGGTCAGCGCCACAATGCGAATGGCCGGATCGGACATCTGCGCTATCAGCGGGCCATTTCCGTCGACAATTGGCACATAGTCGATCATCGACCCGACAACCTCGGCCGAGGTGCCTTTGGGATCAAGTTCGATCAATGTGGTCAGGTAATCCTGGGCTGCAAGGCGCGCGCGCTGGGCTTCGTCAAAGCTGCGCACACCGGCGCCAATGATGGCCCAATCCTGCGCTTTTCCGGCCTGCATCAGCCGATGCAAATACCACGCCTGGTGCGCGCGGTGGAAATTTCCAAGACCAATATGCACAATGCCCGGCGTCAGCTTGGACCGGTCATACGTCGGGCGCGCAATGGCTGCGGGCAGGTCATTCAGGGTCGCGTCGGACAATTTCATCTCTGGTCCCTTTCCGGTCAGCTCTGCACGCTGGCCGCCATCGACATGGGGCAAATAGGAAACAACACTTGCTCTGGTCCGGCGGGGCCGGACAGAGGGTGCCGTGGATTTCATGGCGGATGGGATGCACCCTGGCCGTCAGGGCCGGGGCGCATCCCCTGCAAAGGTTGGATCAGCTAATCCGAAGCCCATCGGCCCCGAATTTATGCAAATGCTGCATCTGCGGTGTCAGATAGACGGTATCCCCATGTTTTACCGCCACTTCCCCCCCGGCCCGCACAGTCAGCGGATCGCAACCTTCGATGCCATGGATGTGGATGAACGTGTCGCTGCCCAGATGTTCGGCCACACCAACCGTGCCTTGCCACTGGCCTTCGGTTGTCGAGACATCCAGATGCTCCGGGCGAATGCCGATGGTATGGGCATTGTGTTTCGCCGCTTCGCTGCCTTCGATCAGGTTCATCTTGGGCGATCCGATAAAGCCAGCCACGAATTTGTTGCGCGGCTCGCGATACAGTTCCAGTGGAGAGCCGACCTGTTCGATCACACCGGCCTGAAGCACCACAATCTTGTCGGCCATGGTCATCGCTTCGACCTGGTCATGGGTGACATAGATCATCGTGGTTTTCAGACGCTTGTGCATCTCCGAAATCTCTAGCCGCATCCCGACCCGCAAAGCCGCGTCGAGGTTTGACAGAGGTTCGTCGAACAGGAACGCCGAAGGTTCACGCACAATCGCACGGCCAATTGCCACACGCTGACGTTGCCCACCCGAAAGCTGACCCGGGCGCCGATCAAGATAATCGGTCAGGTTCAGCGCCTTGGCGGCGGCGTCGATCCGGCGGGTCTGCTCGGCTTCGTCCATGCCGGCCATCTTCATCGGGAATGCGATGTTCTTGCGCACCGACATATGCGGATAAAGCGCATAGGATTGGAACACCATCGCAAGACCGCGTTTGGCCGGGGGCAGGTTGGTCGCATCCTGGCCGTCGATGTCGATCTGACCGGATGTGATATCCTCCAGCCCGGCAATCAGACGCAGAAGGGTGGATTTACCACAACCCGAAGGGCCGACGAAAACCGTGAACTCGCCTTCGTGGATGGTCAGATCAAGCGGCGGGATGACGTTGACATCGCCAAAGCTCTTGGTGACTTGGTTCAGTTGAATTTGTCCCATAATCTCTGGTCCTTATTTCACAGCGCCGAAGGTCAGGCCGCTGACGAGTTGTTTCTGGCTGAACCAGCCAAGAATGAGGATCGGCGCAATTGCCATGGTGGATGCCGCGCTGAGTTTGGCGTAGAACAGGCCCTCGGGGCTGGAGTAGCTGGCGATGAACGCGGTCAGGGGGGCCGCTTTGGCCGCTGTCAGGTTCAGGGTCCAGAAAGCTTCATTCCAGGCGAGGATAAAGTTCAGCAACATGGTCGAGGCGATGCCCGGGATGGCCATTGGCGTCAGAATGAACAGGATCTCATCCTTCAGACCGGCACCGTCCATCCGACCCGCTTCGAGGATTTCACCGGGGATTTCCTTGAAGTAGGTGTAAAGCATCCAGACAATGATCGGCAGGTTCATCAACATCAGCACGATGATCAGACCGGTGCGGCTGTCCAACAGGCCAAGTTTGATGAAGATCAGGTAGATCGGGTAAAGCACCCCCACCGCCGGCAACATCTTGGTCGACAACATCCAAAGCAGGATGTCCTTGGTTTTCTTTGATGGCACAAAGGCCATGGACCAGGCGGCGGGGATCGCAATGATCAGCCCCAGGATGGTTGATCCGCCCGCGATGATGATCGAGTTCATCAGAAACCGACCATAGTTCGACCGGTCCAGAACATCGCTGTAGTTTTGCAACGTCCAGTCAAAGGCAAACAGGACGGGTGGATCGGAAATTGCCTGTGCTTCGGTTTTGAAGCTGGTCAGGATGGTCCACAGGATCGGAAAGAAGATCAGCAGACCCACAGCCCAGGCAGCGGCGGTATTGATCGCTTTGCGTTGATTGGTAACGGCACGTGCCATGATTAATATCTCCTCACGCGTCCAGGTTCTTGCCGACGATGCGCATCAGGAAGATGGCAACGATATTGGCCAGAATGATTGCATAGACACCACCCGCAGACCCAAGTCCGACGTTCTGGCTTTCCAACACGCGCTGGAAGATCAGATATGTCAGCGTCCGAGATCCAAATGCACCACCTGTGGTCACGAAGATTTCGGCAAAGATCGACAGCAGGAAGATCGTCTCGATCAGGATCACAATGGTGATCGCGCGGCTGAGGTGCGGCAGAATAATGTAGTAAAACCGTTTCAGAACCGGTGCGCCGTCCATTTCCGAGGCTTCAAGCTGTTCACCGTCCAGCGATTGGATCGCGGTCAACAGGATAAGCGTGGCAAACGGCAACCATTGCCAGCTGACAATTGTAATGATCGAAAACATCGACGCATCGCTAAGCCATTCGACCGGTTGAGCCCCAAAGAATTTCCAAAGATGCGCGAAAAGCCCGTTCACAGGATCCATGAACATGTTCTTCCACACCAGCGCCGACACGGTCGGCATGACAAAGAAGGGTGCAATCACCAGGATACGGACAACGCCCTGGCCCCACATCGGTTGGTTGAGCAGGATGCCCAGAAGCACACCGAACACGACGGTGATCAACAATGTGCCGCCAACGATGACAAGGGTGGCCTGGACACTCGGCCAGAAGGCCGAAGAGGTGACGAACCGGACATAGTTGTCAAATCCGGCCCATCCAAGATCGCCACCGCGCAGGGGCAGGTATTTCTTGAATGAGAAATAGAGCGTCATGATAAGGGGAACGAGCATCCATCCAAGGAGTAGAATGACTGCGGGTGCCATCATCATGCGTGCTGCGGATCGGGAGTGTTGGGTCGCCATGACGCGATTCCTCTCTTCTCACGCTAAGTGCATGTGGAACACGGATAAAACTGGTAATGAATAAAGGGGAAGGGGGACCGAGGGACAGCTTGCGCCGCCCCCCGGCTTGGGAGGAGCCTTAGTAACCTGCGGCTTCCATCTCTTCTGTGGTGATCGCCTGTGCTTTTTCCAGGGCTTCTTCTGCAGTTTGTTGACCTGCAACAGCTGCCGAGAATTCCTGAGCAACCTGACCTGCGATACCTGCAAATTCCGGGATCGCGGCGAATTGCACACCGATATAGGGAACGGGTTCTACGGTTGGGTTGTTCGGATCAGCCGACTGGATGCTTTCCAGTGTGATCTCTGCAAAGGGAACCTTCTTGTATTCGTCGTTCTCATAGAGCGACACACGGGCACCTGGAGGCACGTTTGCCCAACCTTCGTTTGCGGCGACGAGTTCAATGTATTCCTTGGATGTGGACCATTCGATGAACTCTTTGGCAGCGGCTTCTTTCTTGGTGCCGGCCGGGATGGCAAGCGCCCATGCCCAGAGCCAGTTGCCGTTTTTGGAAACGCCTTCTTTGTGCGGTGCCAGTGCGAAACCGACCTTGTCCGCGACGACAGAGTCATCAGGGTTGGTCAGCTTGGAGGCCGCAACAGTTGCGTCGATCCACATGCCGCATTTGCCCTGGTTGAACAGTGTCAGGCTTTCGTTAAAGCTGTTGCCCGAGGAACCCGGAGGGCCTGCTTGCTCCAGCAGATCGAGGTAGAATGTCAGCGCTTCGTTCCACTCGGGCGAGTCGAACTGGGCGTTCCAGTCTTCGTCGAACCAGCGCGCACCAAAGGAGTTGGCCAGCGCCGTGATGAAGGCCATGTTGTCGCCCCAACCGGCTTTGCCGCGCAGGCAGGCGCCGTAGATTTCGTTGTCACGATCGGTCATCGCAACAGCCGCTTCACGGATCTGTGCCCATGTTGGCGAATGCGGCATTTCAAGACCGGCTGCTTCCATCAGATCGGTGCGATAGAACACCATCGAGGATTCACCGTAGAAAGGTGCGGCATACATGGTGCCGTCAACCGACAGACCATTGCGCATCGCAGGCAGGATATCGTCGATGTCGTAATCAGCCGACAGGTCATTCAGCGGAATGAGCCAGTCCTGAGCACCCCAGATCGGTGTTTCATACATGCCGATGGTCATGACGTCGAACTGGCCACCCTTGGTGGTGATGTCCTGGGTCAGACGCTGGCGCAGGGTGTTTTCTTCCAGAATGACCCAGTCAACTTCGTGACCGGTCTTGGCGGTGAAATCCGCGGTCAGGCCCTGCATGCGGACCATGTCGCCGTTGTTCACTGTTGCCACTGTGATTGTTTCGGCATTGGCTGCGGTCGCTGCGACCGACACCAGTGCTGACGCCGCAAAAAGTGCGCTCGTAAGTTTCATCCAATATCCTCCCTTGGTTTCTGGATGTCATGAAACATGGATACCCGGAATCACAGATTCGTGTCAATTGAAAATTTTACGCGCGTAAGGTTTTAAGTTTCCGCAGTGCGGCAAACTTTCTGCATCGCAGAAAGTTTACGCCGACTCGCGCATGACAAGCTGCCCTTCAAATAGCGTATCGACACGCTGATCGCTTGGGCCCACATCGCCGTCACGCTCCAGCACCTCGAACAGAGCCTCGATGCTGCGTTCGGAGATGGAGGCATAGCTTTGGGCAATTGTCGTCAGAGGCGGGCAGGTAAAGCGCGCAAAGGGATGATCATCCATTCCGGCAATGCGCAGTGCACAGCCCTGGCCGCGCCCGACGCGCATGCCTTTTTCATATGCGGCCGCAATCAGGCCAAGGGCCAAGCGGTCGTTGCTGCACAAAACGGTGTTGGAGACCAGTTTGCGCTGCTCGATGGCCCGCAACCCGCCACGATAGCCGATTTCCTCAAAATCCCAGCCCTCTCCCTCGGCCTGGATGATCACCGGTTCGTGGCCCAGCATTTCCATCGTGTCGGTAAAACCCTTGCGGCGGCGGCGGGCGTTCGGGTTGGCAGGATTTGCCATTTCAAAAAACACCGGCGGCTCGCCGCTACGACAGAGGTAATCCACCATCATGCGTACAAATTGAGAATTATCCGAACCAACAAAGGCTTCTCCGACGTTCTCCAGATAGCTGTCAAACAGGACCGTTGGCACCTCGGCGCAGAACGACTCGATATGCTTCAGGTCGGATGACCGCCCCAAAGCCGCCAGAAGCACGCCGGCCGGTTTCAGGGATCGCAGGGAATCCAGGATCGCCCTTTCCTGCTCTGGCGCGCCATGAGAGCTGAACAAAAGCGGAAAGAACCCGGCCGTCATACAGCGGCGTTCAATGCTACGGGCGATCTCGGCAAAGAAGGGGTCGGCGAGGTAGGGCACAACAACCCCGACATTCTTGGTCAGCCGCCGGTTTTGGTTCATCGCAAAGATATTGGGGCGATAATCATATTTCTCCAGCGCGCGCTCGATCCGTTCCCGGGTCGAGTTGCGGACAGAATCCGGATTGTTGAAATATTTTGACACAGTGGGCCGGGAAATTCCGCTAACTTCCGCGAATTCCTCCATATTCTTGATTTTGCGTCCATTCATATGTCGAGACCCCGGGCTTTTCCGTTTTTGCGTTTATTTTCAATGTTCAGGCTCTCACCCACATCATGGCGTCGGGCAAAGAAAAACTTTACGCGCGGCATAGTAAATTTTACGGTAATCGCTCTTACCGACAAAAATCAAGCCATGTTTCCAAATTGTTGGCCCAAGATCTGCGCAAATGTGGCGGTGCGACAGCCACATGAGGTCCGAAGCGCATGTTTTTTGATCACCCGCCCTGCGCGGCGCATTGTGACTGCGCCGCGCGGCTTCAGGGCGGCTTTTGCGACCTAGGTCGTGCCGGGGTCTGGTGCGAAACGCGCCCGTGTTCGATTGGCGAAGGCAACCAGCGTCAACATCACCGGCACCTCTACCAGAACCCCCACCACCGTCGCCAACGCGGCCCCGGAATTCAGGCCAAACAGGCTGATCGCGACTGCAACCGCCAGTTCAAAGAAATTCGAGGTGCCAATCAGGGCACAGGGCGCAGCGATCCGATGTGGCACCTTCATCGCAAAGGCCGCCGCATAGGCAACCGCAAAGATGCCATAGCTTTGCAGGATGATCGGCACGGCAATCAGCAAGATGATCAGCGGCTTCGCGACAATCACCTGCCCCTGAAGGCCAAACAGGATCATGACCGTCACAATCAAACCGACCACGGAATAGGGTTTCACCCGCGCCTGAAACCGGTCAATTGCCGCCTCGGACCCCAGTCGATTGCGTGTCACCAAGCCCGCCGCCAGCGGCAGAGCGATGAACAACAGCACCGACAACACCAACGTCGACCACGGCACGGTGATGTCCGTAACCCCCAGCAATACTGCGACAATCGGCGCATAGGCCACCACCATGATCAGATCGTTCACCGACACCTGCAACAGGGTATAGGTTTCGTCTCCGCGCGTCAGCTGTGACCAGACAAAGACCATCGCGGTACAGGGCGCTGCCCCCAACAGGATCAGACCGGCGATGTATTGCAACGCATTTTCCTGCGGGATCCAGGGGGCAAAGACATATTGAAAGAAGACCACAGCCAGTGCGGCCATGGAAAACGGCTTGATCAGCCAGTTTACTACCAGCGTGATCACCAACCCGCGCGGCTGTTTGGCCACATCGCGCAGCGATCGCGGGTCCACGCCGACCATCATCGGATAGACCATCGCCCAAATCAGCACCGCCACCACCAGATTGACGCTGGCGACCTCGGCCGCCGCCACCGCGCCGATCAATCCCGGCGCCAGATTGCCCAGCAAAATCCCCCCCGCCATGGCCAAAGCAACCCAAAGGGACAGGTATTTTTCGAAAATATTCATTTGGGGGCCTCTTGATGTCTGATCGGCGAAAACGCGGCTCTGCGCGCTTATTCCTTATTTCACGGATATTTAAAATATAGAGGGAGAGTCAAGACATCCACCCGGTAAATTCGCAAATACCAGCGCCCCGGCTGTGCGGCATGGGTATGAAACTGATGTGATACTGGTGCGATCCTGGTGCGATTCTGGGCAAGATAAGCGCAAAAGACAAAAGCCGCGCAGGAAAACCCGCGCGGCATAGACGGTCAAAGCCGACAGGCCGACATCACCAGGCGGTGAAGCCCCCATCCAGCACCAGATTGGCCCCGGTCATATAGCTTGACGCGCCAGAGCCCAGGAATTGCACGATCGGGCCAAATTCTTCGATGTCGGCCTGACGGTTCATCGGCACCCGCTGAAGAAACGCGTCGATGAATTCCTTGTCAAACGATCCGGTTTTGACCCCGCCAAAGGTCACCAGGTTCACCCGCACCCCTTTGGTGGCCCAATATGTGGCCAGATAGCGGGTCATGTTCAGCAAACCGGATTTTGACGCCGCATAAGAGATCGCCTTGACGAACGGTTTGCCGTCGCGTTCCTCGCGATAGGAATAGAGCGCCTGATTGGGCGACACCATGCCATACATCGAGCCCACCATGATGATAGAGCCGCGCCCGGCCTCGGCCATCTTGGCCCCGACCACCTGGGATGTCAGCATGACGCCGGTCAGATTTGTGTCGATCACATCATCCCAATATTTCTTGGGATAGATCTCGAACGGGGCGTTCTGGTCGGCGTCGCCATCGGGTTTGCTGTCGATGCCGGCATTGTTGACCAGAATATCCGGCACACCCCAGGCCGCGATCAGCGCATCAGTGGCGGCAATCAGGCTGTCCTGATCGCGCACATCCGCCACAAACACCCGCACGCGGTCGCCAAGGCCGGGGAATTGCGCCTCGATCTCTTCGGCTGTGCGGCTGCGGCGGGCAAAAATCGCGACCTTGGCGCCGGCGCCGGCCAGCTGTTTGGTGAATTGCGTGCCAAGCTGGCCCAACCCACCTGTCACGATGGCAACCTTGTCGGTTACATCAAAGAAATCCTTCATGGCTCTTGTCCTTTATTTGTTCACTACGTTTTTGGGGGGCATGGGCGATGGGGCGATCCCTGTGCCAATGTGGCGGCGGCGCAGTGCCCTCCAGATGGTCAACAGCAACACCGCACAGACAAACAGACCCAGACCACAGGCAACCGGGCGTTCAAAAAACGCCAAAAGGTCGCCGCGCGCGATCTGCATCGACATGATGAAATTGCGTTCCAGCACCGGCCCCAGCACAAGCCCGAGGATCACCGGCGCAATCGGAAAACCGTTGCGTTCCATAAGATAGCCGACAAGACCGGCAACCAGCATGATGCCGACGCCAAACAACGTGTTGTTTATGGCAAAAGACCCCAGAAAACAGCAGACAAGGATCATCGGCACAATCACCGATTTCGGCACCGCAAGCACAAGCCGCGCACCACGGATCGCCAGATAGCCCAGCGGGAAAAGCAACAGGTTGGCGATGAAAAACGACATGATGATTGCCGTGGGCATCACCGGGTTTTCGACAAACAACCGCGGCCCCGGCGCCAGCCCCTTCATATAGAGCACGCCAACCGCGATGGCGGTCACCGCATCGCCGGGAATGCCAAACACCAACGCCGGAATCCAGGCGCTGGACAGGCCGGAATTATTGGCCGATGTCGCCTCGATCAGACCTTCGGGGTGGCCGGTGCCGAATTTTTCCGGCGTCTTGGAAAACCGCCGCGACACACCATAGGCAATCCACGCCGCAAGATCGCCGCCCACACCCGGCAACGCCCCCAATGACGCGCCAAGCGCAGTGCCGCGCAGCAGGCTGAGCGGATAGCGGCGCAGCAGGCCGAAAACGCCTTGGAACGGGCGGGAAATTTTTGGTTTGTCGTCGCGGTTCAGGATCGCCACATCGGCCCGACCCGCCGCCGACAGGCCGCGCAAAATCTCGGAAAAGGCAAACATGCCAATCATCACCGGGATAAAGCTGATGCCGCCGCTCAATTCGATCGACCCAAGGGTGAAACGCGGCTGGCCAGAGGTAACATCCAGCCCGACGGTGGAAATCAACAACCCGATAGCCAGCGAAACCCCGCCCTTGGCCGGATTGTCGCCGGACACCACCGCACAGGTCAAAAGCCCCAGCACCGCCAGCCAGAAGAATTCAAAGCTGGAAAAATTCAGCGACAATTGCGCCAACAGCGGCCCGGTGATCAACAACACACAGGCCCCGATCAACCCGCCGGTGGCTGAAAAGAAAAACCCGATCGACAGCGCCCGCCCGGCCTGACCGCGCCGGGTCATTGCATAGCTTTCCTCGGTATAGGCGGCCGAGGCCGGGGTGCCGGGAATGCGTAGCAAGGCACCGGGAATATCGCCGGCGGTGATCGCCATTGCGGTCGATGACACAATCAGCGCAATCGCCGGAAGCGGCGCCATGTAAAAGGTCAGCGGCACCAAAAGCGCCGTCGCCATGGTTGCGGTCAACCCCGGCAGCGCGCCGATAAACAGCCCATAGACCGCCCCGCCAAGAATCGCCACCAGCACATCGAATTGCAACACCAGCCCAAGACCGGCCCAAAGGGTTTCTGCGCTCATGGCAAAAGCCCCCCAAGCGGGCCAACCGGCAAGGACACCCGCAAGATCCCGGAAAAGACGAAATACAACACAAAGACAAACACCGGCGCGACGGTGACAATCACCGGCCAGCGCGCGCCCATCAGCGCCATCATCACCGCCATGAACCCAATGCCAAACAGCGGAAAGCCTAAAGGCTCAAACGCCAGAATGCCGATCACCAGACCAACAAGCGACCAAAGCGCCGCAACGCCATCCCGCAGACGGGTGTGCCAATCGCTGACATCAATCAGCCGCGCGCGTTGGCGCAGTCCGCTGATCCCGATGATCACGCCAAAAACCGCCAACGCCACGCCGATGGCGGTCGGCAGCAAATCCGCGCCAAACCGCACCCCCGGCACACTGGGGAGCTTTGACGCCCCCCAGATCACAAGCACGCCGAACGCGGCCAGAAACGGCCCGATTAATCTGTCCCCGATCCGCATATGGTCGGCCCCTTCGAAGTTACTTTGCCAGATCAGTTACTTCGCAAGACCAACAGTGGTCAGCGCCGCCGAGAGACCTTCGCTCGACGAGCGCACGGTGTGTTCGAAATCAGCCGCAGTCTGATATGCGACGGAAAAGCCGCGCGATGCCATGAAGGCCCGGAAATCCGCGTCTTCTGTGATCTCTTTCAATGCGCCTTCGACCTTGGTTACAACCTCGTCCGGCACGCCCTTGGGGGCGGCCACACCACGATAGGGAAGGGGCGACCAATCGACGTTGAACACCTCGGTTGTAGTGGCGAGATCGGGATAATACTGGCTGCGCTCTGACGAGATCAAAGCCACGGTTTTGGCTTCGCCCGCATCGACCAGCGCCTGTGCTTCGGCGGGTGAGGTCGAAACCACATCAATTGCGCCAGCGGCCAGTTGTTGCAGGGCCGGTGCCGAACCGTCCGAGGCAACCCAATTTGCCGCCAGAGGGTCAATCCCCAGCTTGTCCAGCAATCCGACCCAGGCCAGATGTGACAGGCCACCACGGTTCGCGCCCGATGCGGCAATTGCGCCCGGATCTTCCTTGACGGCGGCAATCAGCCCGGCAGCGTCGCTGTAATCGGCATCTGCCGCGATGTTGATCGCAATCGGATCCGCATTGAACCGCCCGATATAAGCAAGATCATCCGGCGTCGCACCTGCCAGACCCTGCGCGGCATACATGCCGACCTCAATTGTGATCACCCCAAGGGTATAGCCATCGGGATCGGCGGTTGCGATGGCGGAATGCCCGACAAGCCCACCGCCGCCCGTGCGATTCACAACGTTGAACGGTTGGCCGAATTTCTCCTCCAGTTCAGCAGCAACCGCGCGGGCGGTGGCATCGGTGCCGCCCCCGGCGGACCAGGGCACAATGATGGTGACGGCTTTTTCCGGCCATTCGGCCAGGGCGGCGCCTGCGCTGGCGAATACGATCAATCCGGCGGTCAGCGCCCGGCGGGCAACGCGACTTCCCAGCATATTGACTGTGTGGAACATGGTTTCCTCCCTCTTGCTCCAAAGTGTGCGGCCATTATGTGGTCAGCACACTTGACATATGACTTATGTCATGGGTAGCGTAAACCTCAACACGGCGGGCCGTCAACAGGCTTGTCACAGGTCGCGCCAACCGGGTTAGACTGGCAAAAATAGTAGAGAAGGTATTGGTGATGACCGCACAGCCCATACAACCCGCCGCCCGTGAACGGCTTCATGTGCCGGTGCAAACCTCGCTAGAGGAACGCATCCTGCGCGGTGATTTGCAAATCGGCGACAAACTGGATTCAGAAAGCAAGATCGCCCGCGATTTTGGCATTTCGACCCGGTCTGTGCGCGAAGCAATTCAGGCGCTTGAAACCAAGGGACTGGTGCAGCGGCGCCATGGCGGCAACACGATGGTGGTGCGCCGGGATGTGAATGAATTCATCGGATCGCTTGCCGTCACCGTGCGCCAGCAATTGGCCACCGAACCCGGCTATCTGCGTCAATTGACCGATGCCCGCCGCATGATCGAGGTCGAGGTGATTGACCTGCATGTGCAGGCCGAAAGCCCGGCGCTTGACGGGGTCGAGGCCGAACTCGCCCGGATGCGATCCGCACGGGATGCCAATGCGTTTGATGAATTTGTCGAAGCTGATGCCGCTTTTCACCTGGCGCTGGTCCGGGCCTCCGGCAACCGCATTCTGGCGATCATGTATGAAAATTTTGCCAATCTTATCAACGACATGATTCGGGTGTCCAGCCGCGTGCCCACCAAATCCCTGGCCGAAGCCTATGACGAACACGAAGAGATATTTACCCGCATCCGGGATCGCGACGGCCCCGGCGCAAAGGCGCTGATGCGGGCCCAGATCGCGCGCAGCACGGAATATCTACATATCGCCATCAAAAAAGAAATGGAGAGCGACCAGAATGTTTGAATATGATTACAGCGCGGCTGAAAAGGACGCGATGGCGCGGCTGCGCAATTGGTATTCCGGCGACGTGCACGACAGCATGGAGGCGCTGGGCCTTTGGGGTGTGCTTGACGGGATTTCGCTGCTTGGGGTGCTGGACCCCGGACAGGTCGTGGTTGGCCCGGCTGTCACCGTGCAATTTGCGCCATCGGATCGCAAGGGCGAGCCGCAGGATGTCTATCACAATGCCATCGACAATGTGCCGGACGGCGGCATTCTGGTGGTCGAGGCCTCCTGCGCCCCGGGATCATGTTCCGGCGAATTGATGAGTTCCGGCGCCAAGACCGCAGGCGCGGCAGCGACGGTGGTCAACGGCACGGTCCGGGATCTGGCGCAGGTGCGTGGCCTTGGCTATCCGCTGTTTGGCACCGCCCCCAGCCCGGTTGGCGTCACCGGCAAAAAGGAACCGGTGGCCAGTCAGGTGCCGATCGAGATTGGCGGCGTGACGGTCGCACCGGGGGATGTGATTTTTGGCGATATTGATGGTGTTGTGCGCATTTCACGCAGCACGCTGGTCGCCGTGGCGGATCAGGCCGACAGCCTTGGCCGCGAAGAAGCCGCCGCACGCGACCGCATTCTTGCCGGTGAAAAGCTGCAAGCCGTCTGGCCGGTCTAGGGCCAAACCCCGAAAACCGCGTCCATTGGCGCAACTGTGCAAACAACCTGCTTCAGTTGCGCCATAGATCCCTAAGATCCGGGGCGAGTGTCAATCCGGTTGCCGTTTGCCGCGTCAAACAGGTGTAATTTGCTGCGGTCAAACCGCAGGGGCAGGGACATGCCACGGGCCACCGGCGTTTCCGGGCTTAGCCGGACCACCGCCATTGCCCCGGCAATGCGGACCGAAACCATAGTATCAGACCCCAGCGGTTCGAACACTTCGACGGTTGCGGTGACATCCGCCGTGCCAGTCTCGCTGGGGCTGATCGCTTCGGGACGCGCCCCAAGATGCACCTTTGCCCCGTCTGGCGCGTCAATCCCGTCAAACGGCAACACCAGCCCCGCCACATCAACACCCGTGCCGGTATCCGCTTTTCGCACTACACCGTCAAAAATATTCATCTGCGGTGAGCCGATGAATTCAGCAACAAACCGCGTTGCCGGATGTTCATAAAGCTCCAGCGGCGGGCCTTCTTGCAGAATGCGGCCGTCTTTCAGGATGACAACACGATCCGCCAATGTCAGCGCTTCGACCTGATCATGGGTGACATAAAGCGTCGTGCGCCCCAGCAATCCATGCAGACGTTTGATTTCCGTCCGCATTTCCACCCGCAGTTTGGCATCAAGGTTGGACAGTGGTTCATCAAACAGAAAGGCCGACGGGCGGCGCACGATGGCGCGGCCCATGGCCACGCGCTGACGCTGGCCACCGGAAAGCTCGGCAGGGCGGCGATCCAGGTACTTCTCGATCTGCAACATCTGGGCGGCCTCCGCGATTCGTGTCTTGCGGTCGGCGTCATTGGTTTTGCGCATCTTGAGGCCAAAACCGATGTTGTCGGCGACGCTCATATGCGGGTAAAGCGCGTAATCCTGAAACACCATGGCAATGTCGCGGTCGCGGGGTTCGACCGAATTCACCACCTTGTCCCCAATCAACAACCGGCCGCCGGAAATATCCTCCAACCCCGCAACCATCCGTAAAAGCGTGGATTTTCCGCAACCTGACGGCCCGACAAGCGCCACGAATTCACCGTCATTGATCGCCAGATCAATTCCATGGATCGCTTTGACCGCGCCATAGTTCTTTTCAATCTTGTCCAGCGTGATTGTGGCCATATGCCGTTCCTCCCGTTTTGGCATTCGCCCGAATTGGGGCTTGCCACTCTGTGATTTCTTGTATTATCGTTATTGATAACAATAGTTGAGTGCAAGAGGAACGATATGGCTGCGGAGAATTTTCCCAAGACACCGCCGATAAAACTGGCGCGGGCCACAAGCCAGCGGCGGTCCTTCCATATCTACACCAGCCTGCAACGCGAGATTGTTCTTGGCATGCTCGCGCCACGGTCGACCTTGCTGGAACTTGAACTGGCCAACCGGTTCGAGGTAAGCCAAGGCACAGTGCGCGAAGCCCTGTTGCTGTTGCAGGAAGAGGGGCTGGTGCATCGCCAGCCGCATCGCGGCACCACGGTGTCCGATTGCCGCGCCGAAGACGCCGAGGAATTGATCCGCCTGCGCCATGACATCGAATGTCGCGGCGTCAAACGCGCCATTGCCCGCGAAGGGGGCGCCTTGGTCGACCGTATGGCCGCCCATCTGAAAGAGATGCAGGCCGCGGCAGATGCCGGTGATGAATACCTGTTGTCGGTGCATGACCGAGCGTTTCATGTCGACCTGTTTTCCTGTGCCGATCTGCCGCCGGTTCAACCGGTTCTGGCCCGCACGCTGGTGCATGCCCATCGTTACAAGATCCTGCATCCCGACCAGAACCGCGATCTGAAGGAAACCGCCAACCGCCATGTCGCCATTATTGACGCGTTGGCGACGGCGGATGCCGATCTGGCCGCGGCGGAGCTGTCACGTCACATCACCACAATTGTCGATTTTGGCCCGAATATTCTGGCGGAGGGACTATAACAATGCCTTCATCCCCTTCAAATGACATGCAAAAGATCCTGGATCGTTTGGCGATCGAAGATGCCGGTCTGCCCGATCCGACCTTGCTGCCCGCCCCCGATGGGCGCGCCCAGGCCGAAGCGGCAAATGCCCGCTGGAACGTGAATCTGCCGCTGATGGCGGCAACACGCGACGTGCAGATTGCCGGGCCTGCTGGTGATATCGACTGTCGTATTCTGACCCCCGACGGGCCAACACGCGGCACCATCCTGTTCATTCATGGCGGCGGCTGGGCCTATTGTTCGATGGCGACCCATGAACGCTGCGCGCGGGTCTTGGCGCAAGAGGCGCAGGCCAATGTGGTCATGTTCGACTACCGTCTTGCGCCGGAACACCCGTATCCCGGCGGGCTGGATGATTGCCGCGCCGTTTGGACGGCGTTGGCACAGGGACAGGCGCAAGGGCAGGGACCATTTGCCGATCTGACCGGCCCGTTTGCGATTTCCGGCGACAGCGCGGGGGGCAATCTGGCGATGGCCTTGATGCTGGACATGATCCAGAACGACGGACCAAGCCCCGATTGCGGCCTGTTGTTCTATGGCGTCTATGATGCCGATTTCACCTCGCCCTCTTATATTGATTGCGCGATGGGGCCGGGTCTGACCCAAGAGAAAATGCGGCGTTATTGGGATTGGTATGCACCGCAAAGCGCCCGTGACATGCCGCTTGTGTCACCATTGCGCGCCGATGATGCCACGCTGCGAGCGCTGCCGCCGCTCTTTTTGAACGCGGCAGAGATCGACCCGCTGCGGTCCGACAGCGAACGCATGTTCGCGCGGCTGTCCGGTTTGGGCCGGCAGGACAGATTTCATCTGCATGGCGGCGTGGTGCACGGGTTCTTACAGATGAGCAACGCGCTGGAAGAGGCACGGCTGGCGCTGCGCCATGTCGGCGAGATGTTCCAAATACTGACAGGATCAGGGCCCGACAAAGGTCAGGGCCCAGGAGACGACCAAAAACAATAAAACAGATCAAAAACAAAGTCATACATACCTTAGGGAGGAGACACTATGACATTTGCAACCAAGAAGACGACGCCCCGGCGCATGGCGCTTGCGGCGGCGCTGTTGGCCGGGACGGCCCTGGCGGGCGCGGTCCAAGCGGCAGAGGTAAACTTCTGGTATCATTTCGACAATGCCGACAATCCGATGTCCGCGCTGGTTGAAAAGTTCGAAGCCGAAAACCCCGGCATCACCATCAACGCCGAAAACGTGCCGTGGAACAGCTATTATGACCAGCTTTATACCTCGATCGTGGCGGGGACGGGTCCCGATGCGGCCTTGGTCAAACTAAATGCCCAGCCCCGCTTGATCGAGATGGGTGCGCTTGCGCCGCTGGATGACTGGCTGGCGGAATGGGACGGCAAGGCCGAGGTACAGGACAACCTGTTTACCCTGACCGCCGCCGCCGATGGCGCGCAATATTATCTGCCTGTGCAATATGTGATCCTGTATCTCTATTATCGAACCGACATGTTTGCGGAACTTGGCCTGACGCCGCCGGCCACCTGTGATGAATTCCGCGAGGCCGCCAAGGCGCTGACGCGTGACACCGATGGCGACGGCCAGACAGATGTCTATGGGTTTGGCTTTCGTGGCGGCAAAGGCGGCCATGACCATTGGGCCAGCCTGACGGTTTCGCGTGACGGGGTCGGCTTTGGCCCGGGAGAGCTGACATCCGAGGCGGGCGTTGCGGGCACACAATTCGTGCTCGACCTGTTCCAGAAGGACAAGGTATTCCCGCCTTCGGCCCCCAATGACGGCTTCAAGGAAATCATTGGCGCGTTTCAGGGCGGCCAGACGGCAATGACCATCCACCACATCGGGTCCTCCGCTGGCATGGTCGAGGCCTTGGGCGACAAGGTTGCGGCAACGCCGGTGCCGGAATGCGGCGGTGGCCACTGGACCTCGTTCGGGGATGAAAGCACGGCGGTGTTTTCCGACGCGCAGGACAAAGAAGCGGCCTGGAAATGGATCAGCTTCCTGTCCAGCCCGGGCAACAACGCGGAATTCAACAAAGCGACCGGGCAATTGCCGGTGACCAAATCCGACAGCGCAACCTGGGATGGCCACGACAAGGTCTTTGTCGATGCCACCGTGGCGTCGCTGCCCCATGCGCAGCTTTTGCCCAACACCAGCGAAACGGCGGATTTTGCCAACACCGTTTGGCCCGTCGCAATGCAGCGCGCATTGATCGGTGAAATCACCGCCGCGGAAATGAACGCGGAAATCGACGCGCTTTACAACGATTGATCCCGTTTCGGCGGGCTGCCCCGGTGGCCCGCCGACCCCCTGAACCGGAAGTATCCCCAATGTCCGTCACCTCTGTGCCGCCGGTGCCCTTGTCGCGCCGTGTGCTCCCTCTTGTCATGTTGTCACCCGCCGTATTGGTGACCCTGGCCATCGTGTTCCTGCCCATGGTTCAGGCCCTGTGGATGAGCCTGCATGACTATGTTCTGTTTCGCCCGAAAAACTTTGATTTTGTTGGGCTGAAGAATTTCATCGCCGTCTGGCAGGATCCAGTGTTCTGGACGTCGTTGCGCCATACGGTGATCTGGATTGCCATCACCGTGCCCGCACAGATGCTGTTGGGACTGGCCACAGCGTTGTTGTTGAACCAGAATTTCCCCTGGCGGGGTTTGGCGCGGGCGCTGGTGATCATTCCCTGGGCCTTGCCCTCTGTGGTGATCGCGCTGATGTGGGTCTGGATTTATGATTCCAACTTTGGCGTGCTGAACGAGCTGATGTTGCGGTTCAACATGATTTCCGCCGCGATCCCCTGGTTGGCCAACCCTGACACGGCGCTCTATGCCATAATCCTGACGCTGACATGGCAGGGGTTTCCCTTCTTTGCGGTGATGATCCTGGCCGGGCTGCAATCCATCCCGCAAAGCTATTACGAGGCCGCCTCGATCGACGGCGCATCGCAGTTTCGCCAGTTCTGGCACATCACCCTGCCGGGGCTGTCGGGCGTGTTGATGACCGCGACGCTGTTGCGGGTGATCTGGGTCGCGAATTCGATTGACGTGATCTACGTGATGACCGGCGGCGGACCGGGCTATTCCACCTATACCTTGCCGCTTTATGCGCTGGTCAAGGCGCGCACCGGGTTGGATTACGGCTATGGCTCGGCGTTGGCGGTCAGCTTTACCATCCTGCTTCTGGGGTTCGTGATCCTCTATCTGCGCCGCGCCGGAAGGAACATCGCATGATGGTACGCAACACATCGCTGACCCGCCGGATTCTGACCGTCGATCTGCCGGTTCTGTTGATCCTGATCTTTACCCTGTCACCCTATCTGTGGATGGCGCTGACCTCGGTCACGCAGGAAAGCAAGCTGTTCACCGAAGGACCGTCGCTGGCCGGGGCGACGCTGGAAAACTATTTGCGGCTGTTTCGCACCGTCGGCTTTGGCGCCAATTTGCTGGACAGCTTCATTGTGGCGGGGGGCACGGTGATTGTCGGGCTCGCCCTGTCGGTCCCTGCGGCCTATGCGTTTTCGCGGTTCCGCTTCAAGGGGCGGCGGCTGTTGATGCTGCAATTCCTGGTGATCAACATGTTTCCGCTGGTCTTGTTGATCCTGCCCCTGTTCATCCTGATGAAAACACTGGGGTTGGTGGACACCTATTTTGCCCTGATCATCGCCAATTCAACCGTTGCGATCCCGTTTTCGGTCTGGATGATGACCAGCTACATCGACGGCATTCCCCGGTCGCTGGACGAGGCGGCGATGACAGATGGCTGCACCCGGTTTGGTGCATTGTTCCGGGTGGTGCTGCCGCTGTGCACCCCCGGCATCATCGCCACCGGTGTCTATATCTTCATCACCGCCTGGAACGAATACCTCTATGCGCTGACCCTGGGCGGGCGCAGCGTGAAACCGATCACCGTGGCCATTCAGACCCTGATTGGCGAATATCAGGTCGAATGGGGCCTTCTGACAGCGGGCGGCATCGTCGGCGCCATGCCGGCCACCCTCCTCTTTCTCTTCATACAAAAACGCCTGATCGCGGGCATGACCCAAGGCGCGGTCAAAGGATAAGGACGTAAGTTTTGAACAACCCTATCGGCATTATTTCCATGCAATTTGTGCGGCCATTTACCGGTCAACACCTGCATCTGTTCCAAGAGATCAAGGCCATGGGCTTTGACTTTATCGAGCTTCTGGTGCCTGAACCAGAAGACGGCATTGACCTCGGGCAGGCCAGATCCGCCTTGGCTGACGCGGGGCTTGGCGTGGTGCTGGCGGCACGGGTCACGCCGCAGCGCTCGATTTCCTCCGAAGACCCCGGCGCACGTCAGGGCGGGTTGGATTACCTGAAATCCTGTATCGACAGCGCAGATGCGGTGGGTGCGACCATCATTGGCGGGCCATTATACGGGGAACCGATGGTGTTTGCCGGGCGGCCACCGCTGCCACGCAGCGCCGATGACATGCGCGCCCGTGCGGATCGCATGATCGCCGGCCTGGCCGAGGTCGCGCCGCTGGCCCGTGCCGCAGGTCAGGTGTTCGCGGTCGAGCCATTGAACCGGTTTGAAACCGATATGCTGAACACCACGCAACAGGGCATTGCGCTGGTGGATGCGGTGGGCGACGCGGGCCTTGGTCTGATGCTTGATACCTTTCATATGAATATGGAGGATCAATCCATCGCGGATGCCATCCGTCTTGCGGGCAAGCGCATCGTGCATTTTCAGGCCAATGAAAACCATCGCGGCTTCCCCGGCACCGGCAATATGGATTGGCCCGCGATCATGCGGGCGCTGCATCAGGTCGGCTATTCCGGCCCGGTGTCTTTGGAACCCTTCCGCCGCGATGATCAACGTCTGGCGCTGCCAATTGCCCATTGGCGCGCCCCGGCCGAAGATGAAACGCCCAAGCTGAAGGCCGGACATGCGCTGATCCGTGCCGCGCTTGATTTTGCGGAGTATGCGCAATGACCGCCCCCG
Organism: Marinovum sp. 2_MG-2023; assembly: GCF_030548265.1. NCBI lineage: Bacteria > Pseudomonadati > Pseudomonadota > Alphaproteobacteria > Rhodobacterales > Roseobacteraceae > Marinovum > Marinovum sp. 2_MG-2023. The sequence goes on from NZ_JAUOSD010000012.1 coordinate 130,947, forward strand.
AAAAGATGTTGAATATCGGCTGGATTGGCTGTGGGCGGCATGCGACCTGGATGTTGCTGCCGCAAATCGGACGGGCGGGCATGCGGATTGCAGCGCTTTGTGATCGCGACCCGGATGCGCTGGCGGCCACGGCGGGGCATTATGGGGTGACCAGCACCTATACCGATTGGCAAGAGATGCTGAAGCAGCCGGGATTGGATGCGGTGTGCATGGCGGTTGGCCCGGAGGTGCATTACGCCGCCACCCTGGCGGCGATGGAATTGGGCCTGCCGGTGTTCATGGAAAAACCCCCCGGTGCAACACATGCCCAGGCAGTCGCGTTGCAAGAGGCGTCCGATCGGCGCGGCGTGCCGATTTTCGTCGGCTTCATGAAACGCTATTCCACCGGCAACCGCATCGCCCAGAATATCCTGCGCGGCGATGCGTTTGGCCCGATTTTGGGCCTGACCGGCAGCTATTTGACCGCGCCGACCTATTTCGAGGGCGCGGTGGATTACACCGGGTTCTACCTGCATCATTGTGTGCACTACATGGATCTGATGCCCTGGCTGGCGGGCGCGCCGATCGCGGAAATGACGGTGCGGCACAACGCGCCGGCGGCGGGGCGTATCCTGTTCCATATGGGGTTCACTTGCGAAAATGGCGTGATCGGCAATGTGGTCATGGGCACGGTGCAATCGCGCGGCACGCCGATGGAACAGGTCACGGTGATGGGCGATCACAACCGGGTCGAGGTCGACAATGTGATCCATGTCGCCTGGCACCGCGATCCGCCGTTCAAGGTGGATGATCCGGCGGCCACCCTGGACAGCAGCTGTGACAGCATGGTGTGGCAACCCAATTTCACCGCCGCCGCCAATGAGGACCACAAAGGATATGCCGCCTTGATGACAGATGTCGCCAAGGGGCTGCGCGGCGCGCCGACCGCAGCACCGCGCATTGCCGATGGTGTTGTGGCCATGGCGAATTTGGAACGGATGATTGCCGGGTTGGAAAGCGGCTAGACCCGACCGGGCGCGGGGGTCAATTGCAACAGAACATCCCGCACCCGGGCAATATCCGCGGCCCGCGACAGGGTCGGCGCATGGCCGCAATCCGCAAACACTGTATGGCCCGGCGTCGGGCCACGGGCCAGCATGCGCTGTAAAATGCCGGCGGTCAGCAAATCAGAGCCCGCGCCGGCAAAGACATGACAGCCGGTCCTGATCCGGTCCCAGCGATCCCAGGTCGTCAATTCCTCTGGCGCCTGGGTCAACTGGCGGATGATTGCCGGGTCGTAATGCAACGTCAGCCGCCCGCTGTCACAACGCCGCAAGGACGTGCGCGCCATCCGGCTCCAGAACGCATCAGAGGCCGGGCCAAACGGCGCATAAGCACTGCGCAGCCATGTTTCGGCCTGGGCATAGCCGTCAAATCCTGGCGGGTTGCCGACATAAGACAGGATGCGTTCAATCGCGGTCTCGGGCACTTCGGGGCCAATGTCATTGATCAACAAAGAAACCAGTCGATCACTATGCGCGCCCGAGGCCATTCGCATGCCGATCTGTCCGCCCATCGAGGTGCCAAGCCACGCCGCCCGGCCAATGCCAAAATGATCCAGCAGATCCGAAGCGATCCCGGCATAATATTCGATCCGGTATTCCGCATCGGGATCGGTAGACCAGCTGGATCGGCCGCGCCCGATCATATCGGGGCACAGCACATGATAGTCATCCGACAGGGCAGCGGCGATTTCGTCGAAATCCCGCCCGGTGCGCGCCAGACCATGCATCATCATCAACGCCGGCGCGCCGGGTGTGCCCCATTCGGTCACATGAATTTCGTGATCCATCACCGGCACAAATGTGAAGCGGGGGCCGTTCATGTGCGCATCCCGCGTGTCATCAATGTGCCCGCAATGCCGCGTGGAAAGAAATAGACCAGCAGGATAAAGATGATGCCCAGCCAGAACAGCCAGCGATCCGGGGCCAGCAGCTCAGGCAGCAATGGAATGCCGGCCACCGCTTCAGAGGCCGCGCCCATCAGATCGCGCAGGTAATATTGCGCCATGACCAACAACACCGCACCAATCACCGCGCCCCACATCGTGCCCATGCCGCCGATCACAACCATCAACAGGATGTCGATCATGATCGAAAACGACAGCGCCGTATCCGGCCCGGTGTATTTCAACCAGATCGCATAGACCGACCCGGCAAGCGACGCCATGACCGCCGAAAGACAAAAGACAAAGGTCCGATAGGCCACAACGCGATAACCGATGGCCTCGGCGCGGGCCTCATTCTCGCGGATCGCCTTCAACACCGTGCCCAGCGGCGACACCGTGACCCGCAACAGGATCAGGAACAGCACCAGCGAAGTCGTAAAGACAAAGTAATAGGCCGCCAGCTTGCCATTCAGGCGCACCCCGAACCAGCGCAGCACCTTGCCGTCCTCATCGACCATCAGCTTGGTCGCGGTTTTGAAAATATCCGGCGCACGATAGGTGATGCCATCCTCGCCGCCGGTGATCTGGCTGAGCTGCGAGGCCAGCACCAGCACAACCGAGGCCGTCGCCAATGTGATCATGGCGAAAAAGATCGCCTTGACCCGAAGCGAGATCAACCCAATCACTGTCGCCACCACAAGCGAGACCAAAACACCGCCCAGCGTGCCAATGGCCACCGCATCCCAGCCCGGCCCCATCTGGCGCAGGGCAATCGCCGCGCCGTAACAGCCGAAACCGAAAAACATGGTGTGGGCAAAGCTGACAATGCCGGTATAGCCAAGCAGCAGATCATAACTCGCCACCAACACGATAAAGATGCAGATCCGTGCCGCCACTTCCAGCGCGCGAATATCCTGAAACAGGAAGGGCGCGAACAACAACAGCCCAGCAATGACCAGCATCGCGGTTTTGACGGTCAGGGTGCCGTAGCTCTGTTTTATTCCGGTGGTTTTCATATCTGCCTCACTTCACCGCCGGCCGCAGGCCGCTGGGCCGCCACATCAGGATCGCCATCATCAGGATCATGTTCGACGCCAGCGCCAGTTTCGGCGCGAGGTATCCGACATAATTCGCCGTCAGCCCGACAATGATTGCCCCCAGCAACGTGCCTTCGATAGAGCCCAGTCCGCCGATAATCACCACGATAAACACCACAATCATCATCTCGCCCCCCAGCGCCGGGGTGATCAGCGTTTCATACCCGGCCCACATCGCGCCGCCCAATGCGGCGAGGGCAGAACCCAGCATGAACACCCCGATGAACAGACGATTGATCTTGAAGCCAAGCGCCTCGACCATCTCGCGGTTTTCGACACCGGCGCGGATCAAAAGCCCGATGCGGGTGCGGTTGAGCAGAACCATCAGGCCAAGGAACACCACCGCCCCAAGGGCAAAGGCAAAAAGGCGGTAAATCTCGATGCTGACATCGCCGATGATCCAGGCACCTTCCAGAAATGCCGGGCGCGGCACGCTGAACGGTGTCCCGCCCCAAACGGCAAGAATGACCTGCTCTGACACGATCAATGCGCCCATGGTGATCAGGATCTGGCGCAGGTGATCGCGGTACACCGGACGAATGATCACGGTTTCAAAGAACAACCCCGCCGCCAATCCGAATGTGATCGCCCCGACCAGCGCAAGCGCCAGCGCGGCCGAGGCCAGTATCACGCCGCCATCCAGCCAGCCGCCCAATGCGGCAAGGATCGACGCCGCGATAAAAGCGCCAAAGCTGATGAACGCCGAATGGCCAAAATTCAGCACATCCATCAACCCGAACACCAGGCTGAGACCTGACGCCATGAGAAACACCATCATCCCCATCGCCAGGCCGGCAACCGTCAGCGTGACCCAGGATGAGGGCGCACCAATCAGCACAAATGCGATTGCCGCCAGCGCCACCGGCAACAGGTTGACCCCGCCAAAGCGGTGCAAAATCTCGCCGAATTTATCCATTTGGGTCCTCATGCGCTCAACCCCAGCAATGCGCCCTGCAAATCGGCATCGGCGGCGAAATCGGCCATGGTGCCGCTGTGCACCACGCGACCATCGTCGATCACTGCCATGTCGCGGCCAAGGCTTTTGGCGAAATTGAAATTCTGCTCCACCAACAGGATCGTGGTGGTTTGGGCGATCTCGCGAAATGCTTCGCCCATGGCGGCAACGATGGACGGGGCCAACCCCTTGGTCGGTTCATCAATCAGGATCAGCGCGCGGGGCTCGACAATGGCGCGCGCCACCGACAGCATCTGTTTCTGTCCGCCCGACAGCGACCAGGCCTGTTTGGTCCAGAACCTTTCCAGCGCTGGAAACAGATCATATATCCGACGCAGACGGGCGGGATCGAACCGCCCCTTGGCCGTGGCCAGGATCAGGTTTTCCTCAACCGTCAGGCCGCCGAAGATACCCATGTTTTCCGGCACATAGGCAATGCCCAGCCGGGCAATGTCGGCAGTGGCCAATCCGGCAATGTCGCGGCCCTGAAACATCACCGACCCCGGCGAAGGTTGCCACAGCCCCATGATCGAGCGCAGGGTCGTCGTCTTGCCTGCGCCATTGCGCCCCAGGAGGATGAAAACCCCGCCCTCCGGCACCTCGAAGCTGACGCCATGCAACACATGATACTGGCCGATCTGGGTTTTCATATCGCGAATGGACAGCAGGCTCATGCGGTGTGCTCCGTTGCGGTGCCAAGATAGACATCGCGCACGATCTGGCTTTGCATCACCTCGGTCGGCGGTCCATCGGCCAGCAATTCACCGTTGTGCAGCACGATGATCCGGTCGGCCAGCGCGCACACCACATCCATCTTGTGTTCGACCAGCAGCACGGTTTTCGCCGGGTCTTGTTTGATTTCGGCAATCAGCTCCAGCACGGCGGGCGCCTGATCCAGCGACATGCCGGCGGTGGGTTCATCAAACATATAGATATCCGGCTCCATCGCCATCAACAGCGCAACCTCAAGCTTGCGTTGGTCACCATGCGGCAGGGCGGCGGCAATCATCTCGGCCCGGTCGGTCAGATGCGCAGCCTCAAGGAAATGCACCGCCTTTTCCGTCAGATGCGTCAGCTTGCGCGCCCCACGAAACACCCCCCAACCGTCACCGGCACGCGCCTGCACCGCAAGACGGATGTTTTCCAACACGGTGAGCTGCGGAAACAAATTGGTAAGCTGAAAGGCCCGCCCAACCCCCAGATGCGCGCGGGCAGAGGGTGACATGCGGGTGATGTCGACTTCCCCCTTGATCACCCGGCCCGCGCTGGCGGTCAACTGGCCGGAAATCAAGTTGAAATAGGTGGTCTTGCCCGCGCCATTCGGGCCGACAATTACCGTGGTTTCGCCGGGGTGAAAGTCACAGGTCACGGCATTGACCGCAACATGACCGCCAAACCGAATGGTCAGGTCACGCGTCGAAAGGGATGCGGGGGGCATGGGATCCATCCTGAAAGAAGTGTCCGGCCCGCGAAAAACGCGCAGGCCGGTGTCAGCTCACTGGCTGTTGTCGCGGCCGATGGGGATGTCCATCTCGTCGGCTTCGATGATCCGCACCAGATCGGGAATGGCCCAATCGACATTGTCGTCCACGCGGATCTTGAAATGCACCATGGATTGCAGCGCCTGATGGTCTTCGGCACGGAAGGTCATTTCACCTTTGGGGGTGTCCCAGGACATGCCCTCCATTGCGTCGATCAGATCCTCGGTCTCATAACTCTCTGCGGTTTTCAGTGTTTTCACGACCGCCAACGCCGCCGCCATACCACCCGCGGTGAAGAAATCCGGCGGGCCGTCGAAACGTTCCTGATGGGTTTCGACCAGCCAGTTGTTGATCGGATTATCATACGCCTCGTAGTAGTAATAAACCGCGCCTTCCATGCCCGGAAACCTTTTGTAGGTCGGCAGAACCGGCAGGATATGACCGCCCATCGAGATTTCGATACCATAGCGGCTGGGGTCCAGCGCCTGGATCTTGCCCGGTGCGTCACCGCCACCGGCCACATAAACCAGAATGACCTTGCGGCCTTCCTGATCTTTCAGCGCATTGAACATCCGTTCGGTTGCGGCGGTGAAATCGGCGGTGCCCTGCGGCACATATTCCTCGGTCACCACGGTCGCGCCGGAGCCTTCCAATGCGGCCTTGAACGCGGTGATGCCGTCGCGGCCAAAGGCGTAATCTTCGGCCAAAGTCGCAACAAACAGGTTTTCATCCGGGTTCAACGCCAGTGCCTGGGCCTGCATGTCCATCGACGAATTGCGCGAGGTCTTGAACACATAGCGGTTGCTGTCCGGCCCGGTCAGGCTGTCGGCGACGGCCGGCTCCACAATCAGAATCTTTTCATATTCCTCGGCGATGGGCAACATGCCCTTGGTCACCCCCGACGATGTGGCCCCAACGGCCAACAGCACCTCGTCGTCGCCATAGGCCTCGGCCAGGACGGCGCGGGCAACATCGGGTTTGAATTGGGTGTCCTTGATGATCACCTCGATCGGGCGACCGTCAATTTCATTTGTGCCATCGGTGGCATATTCCAGCCCAAGCTCAAACCCGGTTTGTGCCTGTTTCGAAAAGGCTTCGAAGCTGGACCCGGACAGGCCATGCACCAGAGCGATCTTGATCGAATCCTGTGCCAGGGCCCCGCCGGCAAAAGTGGCTGACGTAGCAAGGGCGGCGGCGAACCGCGCGAATGTCTTCATGATATCCTCCCAGATCGACGGGGGCCGCTGTTGCGCGGCACCTGCCCGTCGTTTACGTGTGGTCACAGCATTCAGCACTGAACGCAGTGGGGCAAGAGCGTGGAAATACGTATCGACGACTGCTACGCCGAGGACCGCTTTGATGCATTGGCCTTTGCCTATGCGCCGGTGGGGCTGGTGGTGACGGAAAACCGGGTGATCCGGGACTGCAATATCGCCTTTGCCGAGATGTTTGGCCATGCCCGCCGCGCCCTGCGGGGGCAATCCTTTGCGATGCTCTATCCAACGGACGCGGAATTCGTGAATATCCGCGACCGCGGTGTCAAACAGCTGCGCGAAACCAACCGGTATTGGGATGAACGCATCATGGCGCGCAAGGATGGTAAATTGTTCTGGTGCCGGGTGCGTGGCCATTCCTTTACGCCGGATGATCCTCTGGCGCGGGCGGTCTGGAGCTTTGCCGATCTTTCGGCAGAACGCCCCTATTCCCCACTGACGCGGCGGGAACGTGAAATCCTCAGCCATCTGTCAGACGGGCTGACCAGCAAGGAAATCGCGCTGCGATTGGACATCTCTTATCGCACGGTCGAAGTCTATCGCGCCAAGCTGTTGCGCAAATTCGGGGTCAACAACACCAGCGGGCTGTTCCATTCGCTGGGCGGCATTGACGGCGATCATGTGGTGTCTTCTTCCGGCAAATCCTGACCGCTGGGCCACCGCCGTGTGAGCAAAGTGCAGGGCAGTAAAAAAGTTCAATCTTTTTGCGACGGAAACCGCCGGGCCGTCCGTTTTACCCTTTGGATGATCGGACAGGGACCGGGTGATGGGTAAAATAGCGAGCCTTCTAGGGGCAATTGTGATTTTGGCGGCGGCATATGCCGTCACCTTTGGCGTGCCGGCCCCATTAGCGGCGATGATTGGCCCGGAACCGGCCAACGAGGCCGAGGCCGCATCCGCCCCCCCGGCAAGAGCGGGCGGCGGACGGGGCCCGGGGGGCCGCAGGGGCGGCGCCACCACCGTGGCGGTGACCGAATTGGAATTTCAGCCTTATGAAAGCATTCTCAGCGCGATCGGCACCGCATCCGCCCTGCGCAGTGTTGATGTGCTTAGCGAAACATCCGGCACGGTGATCGCGGCCAACCTGGCGGCCAATCGTCTGGTGAATGCCGGCGATGTGCTGGTGCAATTTGATGCCCGCACCCAGACCCTGAATCTGGAAATCGCCGAGGCAGAGTTGCAGCAGGCCACCGAAACCGTTGCCCGCTATGAGCGGCTGCGGCAGAACGGCAATTCCACCATCACCGATGTCACCCTGTCCGAAGCGCGGGTCGCCCAACGTCTGGCCGAGGCCGCAGTCGGGTTGGCCGAAGTTGCGCTGGACAAACAGACGGTGCGGGCGCCGATTTCCGGCACATTGGGACTGAGCGATATCGAAGTTGGCGACACCCTGAGCGTGAACGGGTTTGTGGCCAGCATCGACCAGTCCAACAAGCTGGTGATTGAATTCGAAATGCCGGAGCGTGCGATTGGGCTTTTGGCCAAGGCCAAGCAGATCTCGGCCGGAACCTCGACCTTTGCGGGCAAGGTATTTACCGGCGAAATCATGTCCTTCGACAGCCGGATTGATTCCGTGACCCGCAGTGTCACGGTCAAAGCGCAGATTGACAATTCCGACGGCCTGCTCTGGCCGGGCATGACCTTTGCCGTGCGATTGACCCAGCTCAGCGCACCACTTGCCAAAGTGCCGTCAACCGCGATCACCTGGTCGCGAGAGGGGTCGAGCATCTGGATCAATGCGGGCGGTGCCGCGCAACAGGTGCCGGTGACCATCCTGTTCCGGCAGGACGATTCTGTCTGGGTCGATGCCGACCTGAGCGAGGGCGCCATGGTCGTGACCGAAGGCGCGCAAAAACTGCGCAACGGTGCCCAGATCGCCGTCGCAGGAGCGGCACCGGGGGCAGGACCGGCGGCCGGATCTGGCGCAGGGGCAGGGGGCGCCCGCCCCGGTGAACGTAGCCGCCCGGCCAATGCAAACGGCGTTCCGGCGGTGCAATTGGACCGTGAACCGCAAACCGCGACCCAGGCCCCGTCATGAGCACACAACCAAAACCCAACCGCCGCGCCGGGATGACCGACCTTTTTGTCGCCCGTCCGATTTTCGGCATGGTGATCAACCTGTTGATCCTGATTGCCGGCCTTGCGGCGCTGAGCGCGGTGGACGTGCGCGAAATGCCGGATGTGGATCGCCCTGTCTTGTCCGTGCGAACAAGTTACGAAGGCGCGGTGCCGACCACGGTGGACCGCGAAGTAACCCAGGTTCTGGAAGACGCGCTCAGCGCGCTTGAGGGGCTGTCCTATATTGAATCGACGTCTTCGACCGGGTCCAGCCGGATCACCGTGGACCTGTCGGAAGGCACCGATGTGGATGTGGCCGCCAACGAGGCGCGCGAAATTGTGTCCAACACCCTGCGACAATTGCCGGATGATATCGACGATGATCCAACCGTCACCAAAAGCGACAGCAATGCCGATGCGATCATCCGCCTCGCGCTGTTGGGCGATGCCAGCCTCGATGAACTGACGGAACTGGCCGAAGGCGCTGTCTATGACCGGTTGTCGGTGATCGACGGAATTGCCGAGGTCACAGTGCGCGGCAATCGGGCGAACGAGTTTCGCGTGACGCTCGACATGCCGGCGCTGCTGAGCCGGGGCATGACGATTTTCGACGTGTCGGATGCCCTGTCGGCGCTGCGCGATGACACGCCGCTGGGATCACTGGAATCGAATTCACAGACCCTTGCGCTGCGGGTGGGCAATGCCAATGCCACCGTGGATCTGGTGAATCAGGTGCCGATTGATGCCAATACGCGGATATCGGATGTGGCCTTTGTCCGGCTGATCCCCGAAGACGGCGCGGTGCTGACACGGGTCAACGGCCAAACCGCGGTCGGGCTGGACATCACCCGGCAATCGGTTGGCAACACGCTGTCGATCTCACGCGATGTGGCCGTCGCGGTGGAAGAGTTGAAAACCGCTTTGCCGGATGGGGTCGCGCTTGTCGTCACCTCGGACGACGGCACCTTCATCGAAGGCTCGATCAATGAGGTGGCGAATTCCATCGGGTTGGCGACGGTGATCGTGATCGCGGTGATTTTCGCCTTTCTGCGCTCGCCGCGCGCGACGCTTATCCCGGCGATCACCATCCCGGTGGCGCTGGTCGGCACCATCGCCGCGATCTGGATCACCGGCTTTTCGGTCAATACCATCAGCCTGTTGGCGCTGGTGCTGGCCACCGGCATGGTGGTGGATGATTCCATTGTGGTGATCGAAAACATCGTGCGCAAACGCCAACAGGGCATGGGCGCCTTTGCCGCCGCCGCCGCTGGCACAAACGAAGTGTTCTTTGCGGTCATTTCCACCACCGCCACCCTTGCGGCGGTGTTCATTCCGATTTCATTCCTGCCCGGTCAGGCGGGCGGCGTGTTCAGCGAATTCGGCTTTGTGCTGGCCTTTGCTGTCACCCTGTCGTCGATCACCGCATTGACGCTGGCACCGGTGCTGGCGGCCTTGTTCGATCCCGGCAAATTGCAAGCGGCGCAAACGGGTCCCGCCACGCCCGGATGGGCCATGCGGATTTTTGACACGGTGATGGACCGTGCCATTCGCATGCCGTTGATCGTCTTGGCGGTTGCAGGCGGGTTCACCATCGTCGCGGCCGGTGCGGCCGGAACATTGTCGTCCAGCATCACCCCAAGCGAGGATCGCGGGTTCTTCCTCGTCCAGGCGCGGGGGGCGTCGGATACCACAATCGACTATCTCAACAGTCAGGTGGTCCTGATCGAGGAAATTCTGGAACCTTATCTGACCTCTGGCGAGGTTGACGCGGTACAAAGCATTGTCGGCGTCGGCGGGGGCACCAGCGCCTTTATCGTTGTGCGCCTGCCGGATTGGGCCGAACGGGACCGGTCGCAGGCCCAGATCGTCGCCGAAATCAGCACGCAATTGTCACGTGTCCCCGGTGTGCAGGCCAGCGCAAGGTCGACCAACTCGCTCAACATTCGCGGCGCGGGACGCGGGTTGCAATTTGCGGTCACTGGCAAGGATGTCGATGCGATGACCGAAGCGACCAGCGATCTGATCGCGGCCATGGCCGAGGATGCGATGTTCTCTAACCCGCAATTGTCCAACGACAGCGTGCAAGCCCAATTCGAGGTTCGGGTCGATCGCGACATGGCCAGTGTCTTTGGTCTGACCGAAGCCGAGATCACCAGAACCCTGAGCGCCATGATCCAGGGTGACACGGCCGTAACCGTGTTCAGTGACAATGCCGAAACTGATGTGAATGTGGTGCCCGGTGGGCCGCCGATCAATGACCCTTCGGACCTCGATTCCATTCAACTGCGCCTGCCCGGCGGGTCATATGTACCGCTGTCGGCGGCGGCAACGCTGGTCCCGGTGGTCAGCCAAGCCAACCTGCAACGACAGGGCGGGACGCTGGCGGTGGCGGGCCAGTCGAACCTGGCCGAAGGCGTCAACCTTGGCACGGCGATGGATCGCTTGTCCGAAATCGCAGCCGAACAATTGCCCGACGATATGGGGCTGATCTTTACCGGAGAGGCCGCGACGCTGAACGACAGCCAGACTGAAATGTACCGGGTCTTTGCGGTGGCGTTTCTGGTGGTTTTCCTTGTGCTTGCCGCCCAGTTTGAAAGCATCGCAAGCGCCGTCGTGATCATGTTGACCGTGCCATTTGGCCTTGCGGCGGCGCTATTGGCCATTTCGCTCAGCGGCGGGTCGCTGAATTACTACAGCCAGATCGGGTTGGTCATGTTGATCGGCGTCATGGCCAAGAACGGCATTCTGATTGTCGAATTCGCCAATCAATTGCGTGAGGCCGGTCAGGACATCGACAGCGCCATTCGTGACGCGCTGCGGCTGCGGATCAGACCGGTGATGATGACGATGGTCTCGACCGTCTTTGGTGGTCTGCCGCTTGTGCTGACCTCTGGCGCCGGGGCCGAGGCCCGCATCGCCGTCGGTTGGGTCATTGTCGGCGGGCTTGGGTTTGCCACCGTCTTCACGTTGTTCCTGACGCCGGTGTTCTATCGCTGGATCGCGGTCTGGGGCGCGGAACCCGGCGTCGCCTCGAAACGTCTGACACGGGAAAACGCCGCCCAGTATCAACTGCCCGCCGAATAATTCTGGGCCTGCAACGCGTTTGCAGGCCCAACAGAGGCATAACTATTTCGCGGTCTTCAGGCAGGGCGCGGTGGTGTTGGAAGGTCCGGATTTAACATAATTCTGCTTATGGGCGGATCGGTGCTGTAGCCGCAAAGCTAAAATGTCACCCATGAGCAATTCAGGAATGTCACTCTCCCCCAAAAGACTAAGGGAGATCG
>NZ_JAUOSD010000013.1:0-136619 GCF_030548265.1 Marinovum sp. 2_MG-2023
CAGACGCGGAAGCCGAATACCCAGATTCAACCTGCAGACTCTCATTATGAATGAGGGACCAGCAGGGGGCAGGTCAGTAGGCAGAGCCGAGGCGCCCCCGCCTCGGCTCTTTCTTTCCGGCGCTCAGGTCCTCGTGCGGACGTGTTCCGGAGACACCCGAAGGACCTTGATCGGCTCCGGAAATTGATCAGTGTGAAGGGCCGCCACTTTCGGGTCCGTGGCGTTCTCCACGTCCTGTCGACCGGTCTCGAGATCAAACCCGCGTTCCGCAGCATTCATCTCGATCACCTTCACACCTCTGACGTATCCCGCGCGAAGCGCGACGTCTTCTTCGGTCAGGAGCATGGCATCGCGAGTTGCTTGATATGCAGCTCTGAGCTCCAGATTCGTCGTGACTTCCAGTCGTTTCCGAAGCGCAGCGGCGTCTGCCTCGGACGGTATCGACCAGGCCCCGGGAAAGCCTTCCGCGTCCAGGGGGCGAGGCTCTCCAGCTGCCAGTGCCGCCAAGCTCTCCGGGACAACCTGTCGCGACTGTGACATCGTGGCTTCCACGACAGCCGCGCGGCAGCGCAGCTCGGCCGCCGTCGCTTCCTGGGCCTCCTCGCGCTGGCGGACACCAAAGACCCGGCGGGCGAAGCCGACCAAGAGATCGAACGCCGGCATGATCCGCTCCTTGAGCGAGCGCCGGTCTTCTTCTGCGTCGGGCGCTTTCGGTCCGAACTCGAGCCCCTCCCGACGTTTCTCGGTTGCAGGCCGGTAGTCGATTTGGCGCGCCTCGATGGCACTCATCCCGCATTCCAGCGCCTCGGCCCTATCCGCGACCGAGGAAGCAAGCTCTTCGGCACGGGTGACTCCCGCTTGGCCCTGCGCCGCCAGACTGGCTGCCTCGGTTTCGCGGAGGAGGAGGTCGATCTTCTCGCCTTCGATAGCCGTGACCTGCTCGTTGAACGTCGCCGCGCATTCTGCCCTCCGCTTCTCATCCTTTGCCTGACGGTCTTTCACCGCCAGGGCTTTCTGATACTCGGCGCGCGTCATGCGGCATCGTTTGGGCCCGAACCGGAGCAGACCGGCGCCGTCAAAGACACCTTCGTAGAAATCGTCCTGCCACTTGCTCATCGCTGCGCGGTAGGCGCGGTTCGCACCTTGGCCCACGGCCTTGGGGTCCTTCACCTTCTCTGCCGCGTGCGACTCGTTGAACGCGATCTTGGCAGCTCTGCCGGGGTGGAGCGTATCAACCCGACCCAGCTGGGGCTCGATTGCAAGGTAATGCGCATGGACATGATCCTCGTCCCAGTGAATGACGCCCATCAGGAGAACCCCACCGGCCTTCTCGACGGTCTTCCTCTCATGCTCCATTGCCGCCGCGAGCAGAGCGACGCATTCCTCTTGAAGTTCGGGATCGGCGAGAGCATCCATCGTGAGCGTGGGAAGGGACACCACCGACGAATAAAGCGTGCGGGCGTCAGAACGCAGCTTTCGCTTCGCCTTCTTGCCCTTGCGGACGTAGACCTCCTTGACCGTCGACGCTTCTTCATGGGCTGCTCGCGCCGCGGCGAATGAGCTGACGGTCCCGGGCAGGATCTGGGGCGGCATCCCGCCCGGATTGACATGGAACGAGGCCCAAGGTTTCCGTTCAGCTTCGTCCAGCACCTCTTGCGCTGTCCAGGCTCGCTCGCCGCTCTTTCGGAACTTGGGTTCCCTGAATTTCTTCCCGGGCGCGCCCTGCACCGAATACGACTCCATGCGCGCGAATTGATAACCTTTCATCGCCATCTCCTTTGTTCGAGGCGACGGGGAAATAGGTAAGAAGGGTGCACCTCCGGAAATGTCTGCGACGCGCCCCGAAGGTGGGCACACAAGGCATAGTGTCCGACTATGCGTAGTGCGAGCCGCCCCTCTGGGGCTCACTACGCGCCGGCTCTCCGACGGCCCCTCACGCCGGGGGGGCGGTCCTGCGCAGACGGCGGCAGGGCGTTCGCCACCCCTGCACTCCGGCGCCTTCCGGCGGATCGAGGGTGTCGTTCGCCACTCCCCCTCGAAACCCCCTGGCGTCTCCGACGGCGCGGGGGAGCGTCGTTCCGCACTCCTCCCCCGCGACCCCCAACTGCTCGCCGCTCCCCACGGCCGGCGAAGAGAGGGCAGGCCCTCTCCTCGACCTCTCCCAGCATGTCCGGCGATTTCGCGAGCGCCGGGTGTCGAAGCGAATGATCGCGGTGTGTATCATGCCTGAACCACCCGTCGCCCATCTCCTTTCATGGCAGGAGATTGGCGATAGGAGGTTTGCCATGATAGATCGACCACCCGTTAGGGAAAACGATCAAGTGACCAGCCCGTATGGGACAGACAACGCAAGAGATCGCCAGCATGAGTGCCGGGCGAACCTATTTCTGACAATCGTCCAATGCATCAGCACCCGGGATATCGAACTTTACTGTGGGAACCTGTTCTTGGGTGCTGTGACGCCCACGGACCCGGGCAGCAGCGATGAGGTCGCCGAGATCTACACTGTGGCAATGATCGAATTTATCGACGTCCTCGGGCGGATGTCGAACCACGAACGCATGCTGGTTGTCGAGGGGATCACACGGCCTCAGGACTTGACCACCGCACCGTCGCGCCCCGGTCTGTTAACTACCACCAACTCCCACTTCGGGGCGCACAACAATGGGATTTCTTGGAAAACGATAGAATGCACAGCGCAGCGTCACCCTGGTCCCGGCTCCTCTTTGCGAGAGCCGTGCCCAGGGGAGCCGCAGCCCGAGAGGAATGGAAATCGAACGAACTTGACCCGGTCTTGAGCCGGACACTCCGAGAAACCAGGAGACAACATGTTCGATTTTACCGATACTATCACTGCCGCACCGTCGAAAGCCCTCCAGGAACTGCGGTCCTTTGCAGGCGAGAACGCTGATGCGCTCGCCTGCGCCGCAGCTTTGCTGGGCGCGTCGCCAGGTGTCCGCAACGCTCTGAGTGCGCTGGACGGTCTGGCCAACCAGGGCCGCCCGACCGCACGCACGATGCGCGCGCTCGACGATTTGGTCGACCTTCTCATGCTCAAGAACGTGCATGAACCACATCGGATCGAAGCCGCATGTTTCGCTGCGTTGGACCCCGCTGAGCCTGTCGTCGAAGAGATCTGCATCCTCGCAGATGGCCTCGTTAACGCCCTTGGAGCATACCGCAAGGACGCGCGCGAGCCGTTGGCCTCTGGAGTGGCAGCATGAGTGGGTCACGCACGCTATCCCGCTTCGCCGCCCTGGTTGATGGCATCGAGATAACGCCGGATTTGCTCGCTGGCGTTGTCACGGCCGCGCTGATGCAAGCCGATGTCGTTGCGGATGAGCTTTACGAGACCGTCATTCCGCAACTGCCACCTACGCAGCGCGCGTTCCCCTCGGCGATGGCAGGCAAGATCGCCCGTCGCGACATCTTCGACGACAGCTTCGCCCGCGACCTCAAGACGCTCAGTGAGCAACTCGGCGGGCAGGTGAGGGACCGGATTCACGTCTACTTTGAAGGCGACGAAAACCATGTCCGCGGGGGCTACGAAAGCATTTTCCGCGAGCCCGGCGTCCAGGCACTGGAAGCAGCACTTAGTGAACTCGATCTGCTTCACGACCTCATTGCCGCGTCATTGAGCGCCGCTAACGCGGTCTGCATGGCAGGGAATTTGATGGATCGGTGAGCATCACGGCGCCCCTGCCTGGGGCGCCGTGCCTTGGGTCGAATGACCCGTGTCCATGGAAGGATCACCATGGGCAGGCGTGTTGGTCTCCAATCCTTCTGCTGCGCAAGCCAACACGCCGATTAACCAAAGTCGACGCAGCGAGCCGAAAAAAGTTTCCATTTAGATCAATGGCTTGGGTCTGCAATCCGCCTCGCACGCAATTTTTCTTCAGATTTCGGCGACTCGTTGGATCGCGTTCCACCCACTCTTCTTCCGTCAAAAGAAGTGAAGACTATGCCTGCCGCTCAACCATCAAGATCCTCAGTGTCCAACGTCATCGGTGCGATCGTCGCCGCTGGCTTTCAGCCTGGCGCGGTCCGCGTCCATCCTGACGGGTCGTTTTCGGTCGATGTGGCAGGCAATTCAAATGGGGCGCCGTCTGGGCACCCGATCGCAACCAACGCGCACGGTAAAAACGCAGATGCCGACGACGCCCCAACCTGGGATGAAGGTTTATGAAAATCGAGAAGACTTATGAGGGCCTTTGTGAAGAGAAGACGCCGGCGGGGACACCTCGCTGGCGTGTTCGCGTTGAAGGGCAGAAATCCAAGAAGATCACCATTCCGGTGGGGCCTGATCATCAGGACTTCGAGGACCACTACCTTGCCGCGCGGGCAGGGCTGAAGCTAATCGTTACCGAGAAGCCAAAGCCAGCGAAGAACACCCTCGACGAACTCTGCGAGAAGTTCATCGATTGGATGAAGGTTCAGGTTGAGGCTGGGAATCTGAAATCGGGGACCTTGGTGAGCCGCACTACCGGCCTGAAGCAGGCTCGCAAATGCCTCTCGCCCAACAAGAAGATTCGGATGGGCGCGATGAAGGCGTCGCTTCCGCGCGAAGCCTTTGCACATGTTCGAGACTCTTTCGGGGTGCGGACGGGCGCAGCCCATACGTGTCTGAAAGCACTCCGCGCCGCGTATACTTGGGGTGCAGATCATGGCTATCCAATCAACAGCCCAGTCTTCTTGGTGAAGAGCAATCACGTCGAGAAGGGGGGCGCTGAGCCTTGGTCTGACGCTGACGCGGAGAAATTCCTTGCATACCATGGTCCGGGCACGATGGCGCGCCGGTGGTTCTTGCTCGCGGAAGCGACTGCGGGCCGCATCGGCGATATGCACCTTCTTGGACCGCAACACGAGATGACCCGGAAAGATCGTTTATACATCAAGTATCAACCGTCGAAGAAAGGCTCGTCGGAGGTCCAGCTTCCGTTGCCTTGGGATTTCATGCTGGAAGCCGCCAACCTTCCAGTTGACGCTTCGGCCTACCTCCTGACCCAAAAAGGCACGCCCTTCGCATCCTCTGGCTCCCTCGATAACGCTGTTCGCAAATGGATCATTGCTGCTGGTCTCTGCGAGCAAGTTCTCGACGATGAGGGCAATCCGGTGCTGGAGAAGGAAGGGATGCCGAAGTTGCGCGCCACCCGGTCTCAGCATGGCATCCGTAAACGTCGCGCCGAGCAGATCGCCGAGGCGTCTGGGTCTGTCTACGAAGTCATGGCGCACTTGTCGCACAGCGACCCGAAGACCGCCGCCATCTACACCAAGCGGGTTGATCGCGCGCGTCTCGCCGAGCGTGCTGCGCTTCGTGCGGAAGAGCGTGCGAAAGAGGCCGCGGAAGCCAAGAGTGTCCCACGCCACGAAAATCGTGGGACACTGAACGAGGTAACGTCCAGTAAAACAGAGGAAAATGAGGAAAAGTGGCAGCCCGTAGGGGAATCGAACCCCTCTTTCCAGGTTGAAAACCTGGCGTCCTAACCGATAGACGAACGGGCCAGCTGTTGTGGCGTGAGCCGGGTTCTAAGAAAAGCGGGCGCTAGGTGCAAGCGGAAAATTGAAGAAACTGCGACAGAAGTCGATTTGGAGCGTTTTTTTTCGAAATTTAGCCGCAAGATATTGATTTTGTTTGAAAATTTTTATTGCGTTATGGTGGGATTTATTGCGGTTCAATGGCGTTGGACATGCTTTTAGGCGGCCATGGCCGTTGATCCCAAGAATCGCGCCCGACACGGGGCCATTTGGCGGTGGTCAGCCGGTGGCTTCGGCGGCATCATCCAGCCGCAATTGCACTTTTTGCCGTCCGCCCCAGGTGTTGATGTCCAGTTTGCCGGCAAGGTGGAATCGCTTGCCCCCATGATTTTCGATCGCAGTGCCAATCGCGCTGTCATAGGCGCCAAAGGCAATGGCCTCGATCGGGGGGGAAAGACCGTCAGAGAAGCTGAGCCGCAGATGGCTGTCGCCGGCGCGTTTGGCAAAGCGGATCGCCATATCGGGAAAGGCAAAGCGCGGGGCAGGGGCCGAGGCACCGTAGGGCCCGGCCTCTTCAAGGCGGTTCACCAATTCGGGTGAGGCCGCGCCGGGCATGAGCGTGCCGTCCAGGCGCAGGTCGGCAGGGCCGCCATCACCGGCACCTTGCTTGGCCAGCAATTCCGACAGCCGCGCCATGGCCGGTTCCAGCATCTGGCGTGTCAGGCTCAGGCCCGCTGCCATCTTGTGCCCGCCGCCCTTGACCAGAAGCCCCTCTGCCGCCAGCCGCTGGATCGATGCGCCAAGGTCGACACCGGCCACCGACCGTCCCGATCCCTTGCCGTCGTCGCCATCAAAACCGATGACAATCGCCGGGCGGTTGGTCAGCTCTTTCAGGCGGGACGCGACAATGCCGACAACGCCAGGGTGCCAGCCAGTGCCCGCGGCCCAGACCAGTGGCGCATCCAGCCCGCGCTGTTCCGCCTGATCCAGCGCGGCGGCGCGCACGGCGGCCTCGATCTCGCGCCGTTCGCTGTTCAGCTGGTCAAGCCGCTCTGCCATTGCCTTGGCTTCGGCTTCATTTGTGGTCGACAACAGCCGCGCGCCCAGATCCGCCTGGCCGATCCGCCCGCCGGCATTGACCCGTGGTCCCAGCACATAGCCAAGGTGATACGACGACGGCGCAGAATCGAGCCGCGCCACATCAGACAGCGCCACCAGACCGGTGCGCGCACGATGCCCCATGACCTTGAGCCCCTGACGGACCAAGGCCCGGTTCACACCGATCAGGGGCGCAACATCGGCCACCGTCCCCAGGGCGACAAGATCCAGAAGCGCCATCAGATCAGGCCCCTGTTTGCCGATCTCGCGCAATTGCCGCCCCAGTTCGACAAGGCAGAGGAACACCACACCAGCGGCGCAGAGATGACCGAGCGCGCCATCTTCGTCCTGGCGGTTCGGGTTGACCACGGCCACCGCAGCGGGCAGCGTTTCACCGCCAAGGTGGTGATCCAGCACCACCACATCTGCACCCTTGGCCGCCTCGATTGGTGCATGGCTGAGCGTGCCGCAATCGACACAGATGATCAGGTCGTGACCACGCGCCAGCTCTGCCATGGCGGGTTCATTCGGGCCATAGCCTTCGTCGATGCGGTCGGGGACATAGAGCGTCACCTGCCGGCCAAAATGCCGGAACCAATCTATCAGCAAGGCAGCGGATGTGCCGCCGTCGACATCGTAATCGGCAAAAATCGCCACTTTTTCGCGGGTTTCCAGCGCCCGCAGGATACGGGCCGCTGCCGGTTCCATGTCGCGCATGCTGCACGGATCGGGCAACAGATCGCGCAATTTGGGATCAAGAAACGCCGTCACCTGATCAGCCTCGACGCCACGTCGCGCCAGCACCAAGGCCAAAGCGGGCGGCAGGGTGGCGGATTGTTCCAGCAGGCTGGCCTGACGTTCAACCGCAATCCCCGGACCAACCCAGCGTCGTCCGGTCAGCGATTGCGTCACCCCCAGATAGGCGCTCATGTCGGTTGTCCTGTGATTTCGGCAACTCGACGCGCCGTGGCAAATTCGCCGTGCAGATGTGCGATCGCGGCGCGGTGGCTGTCATCGGCGCTCATGTCCGGGCTGCCCGCCTGCCAGCTCATGTCGGCGGTGGCGGCAAAAGCGGCGCAGGCGTCATGCGCCAGTGTCACCACGAACCCCAGGTTCGCCGCCATCCGCACCGAAGTCGAAACACAATGCGGCGTTGTCAGCCCGCAGATCACCAGATGCGTCAGGCCAGCGTTGCGCAGATCCTGTTCCAGTGACGTGCCGATAAAGGCGGAATTGACCGACTTCTCATGCAGGGCATCGGTGTCTTGTGGGGCAAATCCCGGTATGAAATTCGCCCCGTCGCTGCTGGCTTGCAGCGGGCTTTGCGGATCGACACTCAGATGGCGCACCATATGCACCGCCCAGCCGGATCTGCGGGCCGCATCCAACAGGGTGCGCGCTTGCTGCTCTGCGTCCGGGTTGTTGCGCGCGCCCCAGACAGGGTCGTTAAACCCGGTCTGAAAGTCGATCATCACCAGCGCGGTTCTGTTCGGCGGGGTCGCCGGCGATACTGTGGTGGTCGGGGTCATCACTGGGTCGGATTGCGATAGGTCATGCGCCGGACCGACCCGGTTTTTGACCGCATCAGGATGGTTTCGCAGGTGGTCCAGCCCGGTTCGCGTTTCAACGCCGGCAACAAGGACCCGCCGGTCACGCCGGTCGCGGCAAAGATCACATGGTCGGTCACCATATCGTCGCGGGTGTAGATCCGGTCGAAATCGGTGATCCCGGCCTTCGTGGCGCGGGCCTTTTCATCGTCGTTGCGGAACAACAGCTTGCCATAGATCTGGCCACCCATGCATTTCAATGCGGCAGCGGCCAGAACACCCTCGGGCGCGCCACCCGATCCCATGTACATGTCGATGCCGGTCTTGTCCGGCTCTGCGCAATGCATCACCCCGGCCACGTCGCCATCGGTGATCAGACGGATCGACGCCCCGGTCGAGCGGACTTCGTCGATCATTTCCTGATGGCGGGGCCGTTCCAGGATACAGACGGTGATATCCTCCGGTGAGCAGCCCTTTTCGGTGGCCAGCGCCGACACGCGGGTCGCGGGCGGCATGTCCAGCGTCACAAGGCCCTCGGAATATCCCGGCCCGATGGCCAGCTTTTCCATATAGACGTCAGGAGCATGCAGCATTGATCCGCGCGGTCCCATGGCGATCACGGTCAATGCGTTGGGCATGTCCTTGGCGGTCAGGGTTGTGCCCTCCAGCGGGTCAAGCGCGATGTCCACCCCCGGACCTTCGCCGGTGCCCACCTCTTCGCCGATAAACAGCATCGGCGCTTCGTCGCGTTCACCTTCGCCGATGACGACAACGCCCTTGATGTCCAGCTTGTTAAGCTGTTCGCGCATGGCGTTGACAGCGGCCTGATCCGCGGCCTTTTCGTCACCACGTCCAATCAGTTTGGCACTGGCAATCGCGGCCTGTTCCGCCACACGGGCCAGGCCCAGAGACAGCATACGGTCGTTGAAATCCTTGGGGGCCATGAGGTTTGATCCTTTGTGTGAACACCGTCCCCATGTGATTACCCTTTGCGGGGAAGGGGCCGCAAGGGGCTTGGCCATTTGCGGCGGGGCGTCATGCGGGGCTGGCTTTGACATCTGGCTGTTGCACAGGGCTGATACTGCGGCCTGCAATTGCTTTCCTTGCGCCAGAGTTGTGTCGATCATGAAACATCTGACTGTCGAAATCGACACCACGTCCTGTGCGGCTGTGCTTGTGCCCAACGGGATTGGCACGCCTTATGACAAGGTCGTGGAGTTGAACGTTATCGGCGGTCACATCACCCGGGTGCTGAGCGATGCGGAGCTGGGATTGTCCGCCTCTCTGGCTGTGCCGGACGGCGCGAAGATGACGGTGCGCTATAGTGTCGAGACAGCGGCGAGCGGGGCCCTCTACCCCGAGGCCGCATTCGCCCCGCGACAAAACCAATTCACCCGTGCCGCCGCCGAACTGGCCACAGAAAGCCGGCGGATCGCAGAGGGTGCCGGGCGCGGGCAGGCGGGCATAGAGGCGCTTGTCGCCGAGGCCGAGAGCCGGTTCTCTTATGCCCACCCGGAGCACCGGTTTACCGATGGCATGGATATGGTGCCCTATTTGTCCTGCGGGCTGACGCCGGGGTCTTGTGTCGACATCAACACCTATCTTGTCGCCGCGCTACGGGCCGCCGGATATGATGCCGCATATTTCTATGGCTATTTCTTTCCCGAAGAGCGTGCCGGCATCACCCTGGATGGTCATTGCTGGGTGGCCACACGACATGCGGGCGAGATCCTGGAATGGGACATCGCACATCATATCAAGACCGGGCTGGGTGCAACCAAACCCGGCCTGAACCCCCGGCCCGGCAAACGGGTGGCGATCAGCCATTCCATGGGGCACCGATATGGCGATCTCTGCGATGGATCGCTGATCAAGATCCTCGGTGAACCTTTGGGCCTGAACGCCGATTTGCGCCCGGTTGACGCCGATATCATCGCCCGGCTGGAACCCTGGACCTAGCGCCGCAGTACGACGCCATTGCGACAGGCGCCGGTCAAGGGAAGCTCCGGTAAATCACAGGTCTGGTGCTCCGAGGCATATGCTGCCCCAGTTGTTCATTCCCGGTTTGTTCATCCCCGGTTCCCGACAACTTGGCACGATCTCTCGGCCGGACCTTAAGCTCAGAGATTGGGCCGGAGATTGGGCTCAGAGATTTTCGATCCGAAACGCCACCGGCGCGCCGACCACCACATCGGTTGTCTGCATCGCCTCAAGCGCTTCGTCCAGCGCCGCCCGCTGGGTCTTGTGGGTGACGATCAGCACCGGCGCGGCCTCATCAGCATGGCCATATTGGCGCATCTGGTCGATGGAAATGCCCGATGCCGCCAGAACCGCCGCGACCTTGGCCAGCGCGCCGGGTTTGTCCTGCAACGCCATGCGCAGATAATAGGGGGCCGGTGTTGCGCTCTTTGCCGGGGTGGCCTCGGTCAGGGTGGCGGCCGGTTGTCCAAAGGTCGTGACCCGCAGGCCACGCGCAATATCCATCACGTCGCCCATCACCGCGCTGGCGGTCGGGCCTTCGCCGGCACCGGGGCCGCGCAGCACAACCTGTTCCACCTGATCACCTTCGAGCACCACCATATTGGTGCCGCCCGGCAATTGCCCAAGCGGAGAGGTTTCCGGCACGAGACAGGGCGACATACGCTGTTCCAGCCCGCGCCCGGTCATCTGTGCGACGCCCAATAGCTTGATGCGATAGCCCATATCGGCAACGGCCCGAATATCTTCGATCTTGATCCGGCCAATCCCCTCCAGCTCGACCCCGGCGAAATTCACCTGGGTGCCAAAGGCAACAGCCGACAGCAGCGACAGTTTGTGCCCGGCGTCAATCCCGCCCACATCCAATTCCGGATCCGCCTCAAGATAGCCCAGCTGATTGGCCTCTTCGAACACCACATCATAGGGCAGACCGGCGCTTTCCATCCGCGTCAGGATGTAATTGCAGGTGCCGTTCATCACACCCAACACACGGGTGATCTCATTGCCGGCCAGCCCTTCGGTCAGGGATTTGACCACAGGAATGCCGCCCGCAACCGCCGCTTCGAACCGCAGAACCGCACCGTTGTCTTCGGCCAGCTGCGCCAGCGCCTGACCGTGCATGGCCAACATCGCCTTGTTGGCGGTGACAACATCCTTGCCGGCCTTCAACGCAGCTTCGGTTGCGGCCTTGGCCGGGCCATCACTGCCGCCCATGAGTTCGACAAAAACATCGACATCATCCCGGGTGGCAAGAACCACGGGATCATCTTCCCAGGCATAAGACGTCAGGTTGACGCCGCGATCCTTGTCGCGGGTGCGGGCCGAGACGGCGCTGATTTCAACCGGGCGTCCGCCACGGACCGCCAGAAGATGCGATTTCTGCCGGATGATCTTGACCACGCCGGCCCCAACCGTGCCCAGCCCGGCAATCCCAAGGCGCAAAGGTTCGGTCATGGCAGGTCCTCCTAAAGGATCAGAAATGGGGTCAATTGTGTTCGCCGCGATGTAGCGGCAACCGGCGCGGGGTGCAACGCCAAGCCCGGTCATATTGGCAAATTCGACGTCAGCGCACGCCTCGCGCCATGCGACTGCGGGTGGCGCGGTCAATCACCGGGCTTTGCAGCCCTGCCGCGCGTGCCCGAAGTGCCGCCAAACGCCCCAGCAAAGAGGTCTGCACCTCCAGGGTGGTGGTGCTGTCGGGAATGGCGCGCAATTCTTCGATGCTCAGCAATCGGGGATAGGCCGCCGCCGCGACATCCGGGCCTTCGCTGTTGTCCAGCGCCGGAAATTGGGTGCACCCCAGGACCAGGGTCAAGGGCACAAGGCAAAGACACAGCCGGATCAGATGCATGGTCGCTCCCATTCTTTCATGCCTTGTCATGCCGCATGGCGCGGCCAAGGGCAAGGATTGGTGATTGATCTGAACGCCCGTTCAGATCTAAACACCCATATGGCACGTACCCAAGGTTCCCATTCCGACATCACCGGCCCCCGGATCAAATCCGCCGCGCTGAAACTTTTTGCACGCAACGGCTTTGCCGCGGTATCAATGCGTCAAATCGCGGCCGAGGTCGGGGTCCAGGCCGGGGCGCTCTATAACTACACCCCCGACAAACAGAGCCTATTGTTCTCGCTGCTCAGGGACCACATGGATGAACTTCTGGCAGCCTGGGAGGATACCGCACCGGCGGACACGCCGCTGGCACAGTTGGAATCCTTCACCCGTTTCCACATTCGGTTCAATATCGAACGCCCCGAAGCGATCTTTATCTCTTACATGGAATTGCGCAATCTGGAGGCCGATAACTTTGCCCATATCGAAGCGCTGCGCCGGGCTTACGAAGACAAATTGGAAACCATTTTGCGCGCCGGCCTCGGCACCGGGCAATTCACCATGCCGGACACCAAGATTGCCACAATGGCGGTGATTGCCATGCTGACCGGGGTCAATACCTGGTATCGGGCTGGCGGGCGGCTGTCGCTGACAGAAGTCCAGAAAATCTACTGGGACATGGTGCGCCGCATCGTGGGGGCGTGACTGTCAGACCCGCGCTGGCCTGCACGGTTTCATCTGACCGTAAATATCCCGGGGGAGTCCCCCTTTTAGGGGGGCGGGGGCAGCGCCCCCTAGGGTCCTGATCCTATGTGCCGCGCCGCTTCACGCGCAGGGTTGGATCGGCTTCGCGTGGATCTTCGGGCCAGGGATGGCGGGGATAGCGGCCGCGCATGTCGCGGCGCACAT
The DNA here is from genome assembly GCF_030548265.1 of Marinovum sp. 2_MG-2023. Taxonomy (NCBI): domain Bacteria; kingdom Pseudomonadati; phylum Pseudomonadota; class Alphaproteobacteria; order Rhodobacterales; family Roseobacteraceae; genus Marinovum; species Marinovum sp. 2_MG-2023. Next base: position 12,841 of record NZ_JAUOSD010000013.1, read on the forward strand.
CCGCATATGACGTTTCCCAAAATCCGGGAATATCCATTGTGACCTGTACCGGGCGTTGTGCCGGCGACAGCAATGTCACCCGCAAGGGCTGTCCGGCGACGGTCGGATGGACCCGTTGACCAAACATCTCCTGCAAGCGCAGGGTGATCTCGGGATGCTCGCCGCCGTAGTCAATCGGAATTTTCCGCCCCAAAGGCGTGGTAAAGGCCGCCGGCACCGCCCGATTCAACGCCTCTTGCTGATCCCAGGACAGCGAGGCGACCAGCGCATCATGCACGTCAAACGCCTTCCAGTGGTCCGCCGTCTTCACCCCGGTCAAATAGGGCAGAAGCCAATCCTCCAACCCTGCGAGCAAGGCCGCCTCGGACATATCCGGCAGGTCAATCCCGCCTGCGCGCGCCACATGCACCCGTGCCACCAGCCGCGCCGCGCCCTTGGATAGACGCAGGCCCAGATCCCGCACCCCGTCCAGCATCGCCCGCGCCACCGCATCACTGGGCGCGTCTTTCCAGATCCGGTCCTGCAGCACCACGGCGCCAAACACCTCTTGCTGGCGTGCCACTACCCGCCGGTCGCGTTTCGACCATTCGCAAACATCAACCCAGGCGATCTGATCCTCAAACAATGCGCGGATCTCGCCCTCGGAAACCGCTATCGCCTGGCGAATGCGCGCTTCACGCGGGTTGCCATCGGTGTCGGTGACCACGATCAACCGTTGCCCCGCCAGCGGATCACTGTCGTCCATCACCGCACCTTTGCCGCCGGACAACACATAACGGGGCGCATCGCCCTTGCGGCGCAACCCGATCCGGTCCGGATAGGCAAGAGCCGCCATCTGGGCCGCTGAATGCGCCGCACCGGTCCCGGACCCCGATCCGGGACCTCCCGCCGTCTTGCCGGAGCCCGCACGCCGCAGCCGCTTGGCCTCCTGGCCAATCCGCTCAAGCGCCGGGCGGTTCACCTCATAGGGGCGTCGGTTGCGGAATGCGCGCAGATCGCGCAGGGCCTCCAGCCGCAGCGCCAGATCCACCGGCGCGCCGCGCAAAGGATCGCGGTCGGCCAGCAGCGCCGCCAACGGCGCGGCCTCAGGCCCGGCCACCGCCAGCATATGCGCCAACCGCGGATGCAGGGGCAGGGCGGCCAGCACCCGGCCATGGGCGGTGATTGCGCCCATCGCGTCCAACGCGCCCAGCATCCGCAACAGCGCCTGCGCTTCGGCCCAGGACCCAGGGTTGGGCGGCGTCAGCAGGGGCATGTCCTCAACCGACCCGCCCCAAAGCGCCAATTCCAGCGCCAGCCCGGCCAGATCGGCCACCTCGATCTCGGCCGGGGCAAAGGCGGGCAGCGCGCCTTCTTCGCCACGTGTCCAGAGCCGATAGGACACGCCTTCGGCCACGCGGCCGCCGCGGCCTGCGCGTTGGGTGGCCTCGGCCCGGCTGACCCGTTCGGTCACCAGCCGCGACATGCCCGATCCCGGATCAAACCGCGCGCGACGCGCCCGACCGGCATCCACCACCACGCGAATGTCTTCGATTGTCAGCGATGTCTCGGCGATCGAGGTCGCCAGAACCACTTTGCGCCCGCTGGTTTCCGGTTGGATCGCCGCGCGCTGGGCGGCAAAGGGCAGCGCGCCATACAGCGGGCGAATATTGCAATTTTGCGGTAGGCGGGCTTTCAACACCCCTTCGCAGCGGCGGATCTCGCCCTCTCCGGGCAGGAAGACCAAAACGCCGCCCTCGGTCGCGCTGACCGCCTGAGCCACCAGATCGGCGGTGGCCTCGGCCAGCCGCACTCTTGCCCCCGGTTTGGCCACCAACGGCCGGTCCAGCCACCGGGTTTCCACCGGAAAGGACCGCCCCTCAGAGGTAACAACCGGCGCATCGCCCATCAACACCGCCACCGGCGCAGCATCCAGCGTCGCTGACATCACGATCAGCCGCAGGTCGTCGCGCAGCGCCCCGGCAATTTCCAGACACAGCGCCAGCCCCAGATCGGCATTCAGGCTGCGTTCGTGGAACTCATCAAAAATCACCGCGCCCACGCCGGTCAATTCGGCGTCTGATTGGATCATCCGGGTCAGGATACCCTCGGTCACCACCTCGATCCGGGTGTTCCGGCCCACCTTGGCCTCGCCGCGAATACGGTATCCAACCGTGTCGCCCGCAGCCTCGCCCAGGGTTTCGGCCATACGTTCCGCCGCCGCCCGCGCCGCCAGCCGCCGCGGCTCCAGCATCACGATGCGCCCGGTCACCAGACCAGCCTCCAGCAGCGCCAGCGGCACTCGCGTCGTCTTGCCCGCGCCGGGGGGCGCCTGAAGCACCGCGCGGCCATGCGCCGCCACCGCCGCCAGAAGCTCTGGCAGCGCGGCATCAATTGGCAAAGGGGTCCGGCGTGTCGTCACAAAACGCCTTATCGCCGAATGAGCACCGCCCGTCCACGCAGAGTTTGCACATCCATGCGTTTGACCCGCCATTGACGGTCATCTCCCGGCTCATAGGTCAGCTCAAAGGGAAATGTCTTGCCTTCCTTCATCGCCTTTTTGGAAAATCCGCCTTCGCGAATGTACTGCCCCTGACAGGTCACCAGATCTGTCTGGCGGCGGGGCTGCGATGTTGTCAGGCGAATGCGCCGCTCACCATCAAAATAACTGACATTCAACCGGCAGAGGTCATCGCCCGCCCGGTCGGCCAGCACCTGCCAGATCGCGGTCAGCGGGTCCAGCGTGCCGGCCTGTGTCGCGGGGGGGAGCCAATGGCGCTCTGGTTTTTCGCTTTTCTCCAGCACCGGCACGCCGGCACGATAGGTGATGACCTTGTTGCTTTTGCGCCGTCCGGTGTCTGAATTTTCCTCGTACCGCGCGGGGCGAAACGTGCCGTTGCGCACATGCCCCAGCACCTTTGCGTCAAAGCGGAAATCCGTGATCGCCGCAATCAGGCCAGAGGATTTGACCCGGGCCGCAGCGGCATATTGGCCGCCCTCGCGGGTCATGCGGGTTTGCACCTCTCCGGCCTTCAGCCCTGAGAAATAGACATCATAGCGGGTCTTTTCCTGGGTCGGCTCTGCGGCCCCGGCAAGGGACATGACCTGGGACAGGATCAGCCCCAGGACCACCCCGGATGTGCGAGAAAAAGGTTTCATCTGTTGTCCGTTTTGCGGTTTTGCCGCCAAAGTCAGTTCTGAATGGCCGCGCTGCTCTGGACTAGTTGGCCAGTGGCGTGCACAAAATGCCAGAACTGACCGGACCGCCCGGACCCGCGCGCAATTCCCCGCGCATTCCCCGGCTGGGCCTGTGCGGAATGATGCCGGTCAACACCCAACCGGCCAAAAAGGATGGCAGAGCAGATGGACATTTCCGACCTTGCAACCCGGGTTCTGGACGGTGACAGGCGGGCCTTGGCCCGTGCGATCACCCTGATTGAAAGCGGTCGGGACGATCACCGTGCAGAGGCGACCAAATTGATCGACCGGCTGCGTCAATCCGGGCGGCAGGCGCTGCGGATCGGGTTGTCGGGCACGCCGGGGGTGGGCAAATCCACCTTTATCGAAAGTTTCGGGCTGATGTTGACCGGGCAGGGGCTGCGGGTGGCGGTTCTGGCGGTTGACCCTTCGTCGGCGCGGTCGGGTGGGTCCATTCTGGGTGACAAAACCCGGATGGAGCAGCTGACCCGCGACCGCAACGCCTTTATCCGTCCTTCGCCCAGCCAGACCCATCTTGGCGGTGTGGCGCGCCGCACGCGTGAAGCGGTGGCGCTGTGTGAGGCAGCCGGGTTCGACGTGGTGTTGATTGAGACCGTCGGCGTCGGCCAGTCCGAAACCGTGGTATCAGAGATGGCGGATCTGTTCCTGTTGCTGCTGGCCCCGGCGGGCGGCGATGAATTGCAGGGCGTCAAACGCGGCATCATGGAGATTGCGGATCTGATTCTGGTGAACAAGGCCGACGGCGATCTGAAGCCCGCCGCAACCCGGACCTGTGCGGATTATTCCGGCGCATTGCGTCTGCTGCGCAAACGCCCGCAAGACCCCGCCGGATTCCCAAAGGCCATGACGGTTTCGGCGCTGCATCTGGAGGGGCTGGAAAAAGCCTGGGATGAAATGCAGACGCTGGTGACCTGGCGGCGCGAGAATGGTCATTTCGATGGCCGTCGGGCGGAACAGGCGCAATTCTGGTTTTCCGAAGAAGTGCGCCAAACCCTCTTGGCGCGCCTGCAAACGCCAGCCGCAAAAGATGCGATGGCGATGCTGTCGGCCCGTGTGGCCGCAGGCGAGACAACTCCGACACGCGCCGCCCAGGATATGGTGGCCCGGCATTTGGGCGGATGACGGCGGTCCTGCTCTTTGATGGCGATCTGATCCGCGCCAGCGTGTTCAATCCCGGTCAGCCGAAGCTGTTTGTCAGCTTCCGCCAGCGGATCGCCGACCCTGGCAGCTTTGCCGAGCCGAAACCGGTGCGCAGTTTCATCAATCAGGGCATGACCCATCTGCACCTGCAGTCGCGGTTGAATGATTGGTATATCAACAGCGAAACGGCGGCGTTGGAGGGCGTTCTGACGGAATTTGCCGCCCGCTTCGATCAGGCCTGTGCGATGGGGTTCTCGATGGGGGGATATGCGGCCTTTCGCTTTGCTGCGGCGCTGCGACTGGGGCGGATCATTGCGGTGTCACCGCAATATTCCATTGCGCCAGAGCATGTGCCGTTCGATCGCCGCTACCGCGATTGTGCGGGGGGATTCGCGCTCGACGCGGGCGATCTTGGCCCGCGCGGCACAAAAGTGGCGGGTGTGATCCTGGCTGATCCGTTTCGCCCGCTGGATATCCGCAATGCCGCCCTGATCCAGACCGCATTTCCCGCCATGCGCCTTGCACGGTTGGCCGGCGGCGGCCATCCCGCAACCGGGGTGCTGGGCGAGGGCGGAAAATTCGCCAAACTACAGGCGCAATTGGTCAAACCGGTGGTGCCGGTGCGCCGCGTCGTCATGTTGCACCGCAATTCCCGTCGCAAAAGCGTGAAGTACTGGCAACATCTGGCAAAACAAGCGGAAAAATTCGGGCGTTTGCCGCTGGCCCGTCATGCAGAAGACCGCGCATCGATGCTTTTGCATCAGGCGGATTGAACATCCGGGCACGGGAATGTAAAGCCTATGCAACAGGCTCTTGACGATTCCCGGCTTGGGGCTTAATAGCCTGAAAACCAATTTCCGGGCACTGCAACGCGGTGCCCTTGATTTTTGTGGGGCGCGCCCGGGCAAATGCTCGTTGTCCTGCTTGAGAACCATGAGGAAGATGACATGTCGCGCCGCTGCGAATTGACCGGAAAAGGCCCGATGACTGGCAACAACGTCAGCCACGCCAAAAACAGAACCCGTCGTCGGTTTCTGCCGAACCTGAATGATGTGACCCTGCAATCCGAAACGCTGGGCCGTGGCGTCAAGCTGCGGATCTCTGCATCGGCTCTGCGTTCGGTCGACCATCGTGGTGGCCTGGACAAGTTCCTTGCCAAAGCCAAGGATGTTGAACTTTCGGACAATGCGCTGAAAGTCAAAAAAGAGATCGTGAAAGCGCAAGCCGCCGAGGCATAAGCCAGCTTTCGGGATCTACGGCGCGGGACGCCCCCCAGTGGGGCGACCATGCGGCCAGAGGATCCGATCCAAAAAACAACGCAGACGCTTCGGTGTCCGCCAAACCCTCGTCGGCCCACCCGGCGGGGGTTTTTCTATGCCCGGATTTTGGCTGCTTTGGCGTGTCGCTCACTTAATGCGGCTGAGTGGCGGGCCCTTCATCTTAAATTTACGTTACGTCATCTATCCCTTCGGATAGGTGGAATAGCCAGATGCACTTTTGCTGCACCGCCGCACGTCGGCTACATTCAAACGGTCGAAGAGTGGTTTGTTTCGGGGCGTCGTACCCCTGGCTCGGATTGGGGTGCCTGCAAGGGTCCTGGTTCGCAAAAACCTTGGAACAGGCCACTCGCGACACCCTGACCGGCATGGCCGGGTCAGGATGTGCAATCGGGCAAACCCGGCGGGGCAGGCGTGCCAACCCTCACATGCGGTGGCGGGCGGCGCGGGGTGAACAGCGCCAACTGCATGAAAATGCAAGATCTTCAATCACAGTCACGGCGCCAAACGCCCGCCGAAACGCATGAGATCCGCCTATTTGGTCTTTTTGCCGCCGATATTCAGCGGTTTGCCCAAGTTGGAATTCGCGGTCGCCAGAACCTTGGGCTTCTCCTGCTTCGGTTTCTTGGCTTCGCGGTTGCCGTGGTGTTTCTGTTTGGTCATGTTGATCTCCGATCACGTTCCCCATGCGGACATCGCACAGAGCAGTCGCATCGTCAGGCGATCAGGGTTGCCCGTTTGGCCGGGGCGATGATCCGTGGGAGGCGGCAGGGACAAGACTCATCATCTCGGAGCCTGCAGGCATAAAATATGCCTGCTCTCGCTCACTTACAAGGGGTTTGATGCGGCCGGTCATGCACCCCGCCCCAGCCCGGAACCAAGGCCCCCGGTCTTCCAGCGGTTGCGCGGTTAACGCCTGCCAACAGTCCTTTGCAAGCAAAGTTCGAGATGCCAGCGCCTGTGCAAATTCACGGTGACTTAACTCCGAAAAGATTGCGGGCTTCCATCAAGATGCTTCAATAGCATTGATAATCTATGCCAGTGTTGGTTCAATCGTCTGGTTCACATTGTGAGGAAATTGTTATGTCTAATTTAGAGGTTGGTGGCAAAACACTTGGGAAGATTCATGAAGCAGGAAACGCCAAGAAATTCTTCTGTTATTTTACAGGGTTTTTGGAAGGAATTGTTTCTAGCGGAGGTATCGAGGTTGGCGAGTTGGAACCGCTTATCCGCCAGTGCAAAGAGTTCGTTCGTAACGTCAGTGACTGCGATGCCAACGAAATTCTGGAAGATTTCGATGCTGATTTGCTTGAGCATGAGTTTTTGAAAGACGCGGTTTACTATCGAGCACTAAATATAGACGCTAATTGTGAAAAGAGCTCCGTCAACAGATTTCTTGGTTTCTGTGCAGGAATCGCGTGTGACGATTTAATTAAAATAGAAGAAGCCGAAGCGCTTGTGAAATACGCTCAACAGAATTCATGCATATTGCAAGATGTCTATGCGAGGTCGGTAGTTAGAACCTATATCGAGGCACTGGACGATGGCATTGTCGATGCACAAGAGTCCGCAGATATATGTCGTGAAATTACACGACTTGTCGGTGATGCTTATTGCGATACAGGTATTTCCAGCCTTGGCGGTACACCTGTTCTGGATACACTTGCTTTGGGTGACGACGATGGGATCCTGCAAGATGCTATCATGGTTCTGACAGGAAATTTTTCAATAAGCCCTAGGAAATTGATCGAAGAAGAACTTTCGGCACGCGGTGCGATTATCAAAAAATCGGTAGGCAAGAGGACAAACTTTGTGGTGATCGCCAGTGAAGCATCGAGAGATTGGGTTTACACACATAAAGGCACGAAAATTGTGAAAGCACTCCAGCTTCGGGAGCGAGAAAACAAACCTGAATTCATTGCTGAACATGATTTGCTACGGCTACTTGGAATAAAATAGTCCCTCAAACATCCAGCTCCTCAACAAACTTCGCATTCGCCTGGATATACTCAAACCGTTTCTCCGGCTTCTTGCCCATCAGCCGTTCCACCAGATCGCCGGTTTCGCCCGGTTCATCCTCATCAATCGACACCCGAATCAATTTCCGGGTCAGGGGATTCATCGTGGTGTCTTTCAGATCCTTGGCGTCCATCTCACCCAGACCTTTGAACCGCGACACGTCGATCTTGCCTTTGCCGCCCAGGCCCTTTTCCATCCACATCTCGCGTTCGGCCTCATCAAGGCAATAAACCCGCTTCGCCCCCTGCGTCAGCCGGAACAGCGGCGGACAGGCCAGATAGAGATGCCCGGAATCAATCATTGGGCGCATCTGGGTAAAGAAGAAGGTCATCAACAGCGCCGCGATATGCGCGCCATCGACATCCGCATCGGTCATGATGATGATCTTTTCATAGCGCAGATCGTCGATATTGAACCGCGATCCCAGCCCCACCCCCAGCGCCTGTGACAGGTCGTTGATTTCGGCGTTGGAGCCAAGTTTGGACGACGCCGCCCCCAGCACGTTCAGGATCTTGCCCCGCAGCGGCAAAAGCGCCTGCGTCTTGCGATCCCGGGCCATCTTGGCCGACCCGCCGGCGCTGTCGCCTTCGACGATGAACAATTCGGTGCCGTCACGGTTGGAATTGGAACAATCCACCAATTTGCCGGGCAGGCGCAGCTTCTTGGTCGCCGATTTGCGCGCGGTTTCCTTTTCCTGACGCCGTTTCAGCCGTTCCTCGGCCCGTAGCACAAGGAAATCAAGGATCGCGCCCGCCGATTTGGTATCCGCCGCCAGCCAGTTGTCGAAATGGTCGCGCACCGATCCTTCGACCAGTTTCGCCGCCTCGGTCGTGGCCAGCCGGTCCTTGGTCTGGCCAACAAATTCCGGCTCCCGGATGAAACAGCTGACCAGCGCGCAGCCCCCGGTCACCAAATCATCGCGCGTGATCTGCGCCGCTTTCTTGTTGTTGGACAATTCGCCATAGGCGCGAATGCCCTTAAGGATCGCGGCCCAAAACCCACCTTCATGGGTGCCGCCCTCGGGTGTGGGGACGGTGTTACAATAGCTTTGGATAAATCCGTCGCGCGATGGCGTCCAGTTGATCGCCCATTCCACCTTGCCCGGCGCGCCGAATTTTTCACGGAAATCGACCGTACCCGCAAAGGGTTTGTCGGCATAGGTCGACGCCGTGCCCAGCGTTTCTGTCAGATAATCCGACAACCCGCCGGGAAAATGAAACGTCGCCTCGGTCGGGGTTTCCCCGTCGTCTATGCCGGATTTCCAACGGATCTCGACACCGGAAAACAGATATGCCTTCGATCGCACCATCTTCAACAGACGTGCGGGTTTGAACCGGTGCTTGCCGAAAATCTGCTCATCCGCATGAAAGGTCACGGTAGTGCCGCGCCGGTTGGGGGCGGCACCAATCTTTTCGACCCCACCCAGCGGGATGCCGCGCGAAAACCGCTGTTCAAACAGCTCTTTGTTGCGCGCGACCTGAACCACCATCGAATCCGACAGCGCATTGACCACAGATGCACCGACGCCATGCAACCCGCCCGACGTCTCATAGGCATCGCCGGAAAACTTGCCACCGGCGTGCAAGGTGCACAGGATCACCTCAAGCGCGGATTTTCCGGGGAATTTGGGGTGGGGGTCGATGGGAATGCCCCGGCCATTATCGCGCACGGTGATGGCAAAATCTTCGTGCAATTCCACCTCGATACGCGTGGCGTGGCCGGCCACGGCCTCGTCCATCGAATTGTCCAGAACCTCGGCCACCAGATGGTGCAGCGCACGTTCATCCGTGCCGCCGATATACATGCCGGGACGCTTGCGCACCGGCTCCAACCCTTCGAGCACCTCGATATGGCTGGCATCATAGTCAGAGTCGGAGGCTACACCCAAAAGATCGTCGGCCATTTCGCTGCTCTTTGTTGGTCTTGATTGCCCGCCACTATGCCAGAGCGCGCAGGGCGGGGAAAGGGTGTGGATCAAGTCCCGGTCACGTGAAGTGCAATGTGCAGGCGCTTTGCCATTCTTCTTGGCACAAATATCCCTGGGGGCCTTGGGGGCTGGCCCCCCATCCGGTGGCGCGACCACGCACGCGGGCATTGCGGACCAGCCACCAGATCCCGCCAAGGCAACCGCGGAACGCGTCTTGCCTGCCATGCCTCGCAACTCATGCTCTGCGACCCACGCCTTTCAACCCATGCCTTGCAACCCGGGGCCTGAAACGCATTATGGCCTTGCACATTTAAGGGAGGATACCATGCGTATTGCATTCACAGGCGGCACCGGAAAAGCAGGCAGCCATATCGTGCCCTGGTTGCGCAGCCGCGGCCATCGGGTGTTGAACCTTGATCTGAATGCGCCCCAGATCCCCGACAATCAAAGCATCGATCTGACCGACAGCGGTCAGGTGTTCAATGCGCTGTCGGGGTACTCCTGGTTTGATGAGCTGGACCTGCCGGAAAAGCCGCAATTCGATGCGGTGGTGCATTTCGCGGCTTTGGCCCGCATCCTGATCAAACCCGATAGCGAAACGTTCCGCGTCAATACGCTGTCGACCTACAACGTGCTGGAGGCAGCCGTGAAATTGGGCATTCCCAAGGTGATTTTTGCCTCCTCCGAAACTGCTTATGGCATTTGTTTTGCCCAGGGCGAAAAATTGCCGGACTATATCCCGGTCGATGAAGAACACCCGACCTTGCCGCATGACAGCTATGCCATGTCCAAGGTCTGTAACGAGGCCTGCGGCCGGTCGTTTCAGGCCCGCTCTGGCATCGACATCTACGGGCTGCGGATCAACAATGTGATCACTCCTGATGAATACCAACGCGCTTTCCCGGCCTTTGTCGCCGATCCGGCCCTGCGGCGGCGCAATATCTTTGGCTATATCGACGTGCGTGATCTGGGGCAGATGGTGGAACGGTGCCTGAAGACCGATGGATTGGGATATGAGGTGTTCAACGTCGCCAATGATGACCTGTCCACCGGCCTGACAAACGAAGAGGTACGGGCGCAATTTTATGCGGATGTGCCGGTCAAACGTGCGATGTCCGGCCATGACAGCATGTATTCAAACGCCAAGGCCAAAGACCTGTTGGGGTTTCAGCCGGAACACAGCTGGCGCGACGTGTTGGGCTGAGCCATGCGCAGTTTCGATCAGATCTTTGCACTGTCCGCCGCACGCAAGGGCGGTGCAGAGGCGCTAGAGGCCCATTTGGCGAAACCCAAATCACCAGAGGAACTGGCGGTGATTCCCGAATATCGCTGGTTGGCAGAGATGTCGCGCAATATCTTTCGCACCGGGTTGAGCTGGACGGTGATCGAAACCAAATGGCCGGGATTCGAACAGGCGTTTGACGGATTTGATGTCGGGCGCAATGCGCTGATGGATGACGCGACATTCGACGCCTTGCTGACGGATACGCGGATCGTGCGCCATGGTGCCAAGATCCAGTCGGTGCGCGACAACGCGGCCTTTCTTCTGGAGTTGCGTCAGGAGGGCGGTGTTGGCCATGTTCTGGGCGCCTGGCCAAATTCCGATTACATCGGCCTGCTCGACATGCTGAAAAAACGCGGCTCGCGGCTGGGGGCGTCGACCGGGCAATACAGCATGCGGTTCATGGGCCGCGACGGCTTTGTCCTGTCGCGCGATGTGGTGGCGCGGCTGGTCGCCGAAGGTGTGGTGGACAAGACGCCGACCTCGAAATCGGCGATGCGGTCTGTGCAGCAGGCGTTTGATCAATGGGCGGCAGAGTCGGGGCGGTCGCTGACCGAGATCAGCCGTGTGCTGGCGATGAGCATCGGCTGACCCGGCAAAAGGCGGGGAAAGGCCAGAAAAGACAGGGGGCCAGCCCCCTCGGCCTTTGGCCTCACCCCCGGGATATTTTGGGTCAGATGAAAGGCCCTTTGGGGGCGTATCTGTCAGGGTCTGACGGTTTCCAGTTCGAATTGCAGAAACAAGGGCACCGGGTCCGGGGTTTTCTTTTTGCGCGACAGGGAGATTGCGGCGCGGGTGGTGTCGCCAAATCCGGCTTCGTCCAGCAATGAGTTCAACCCGCTTTTATGTGTGATCGCGGCGGTGCGGGTGCGTTCGATTGCCGCCTGTTCGAGGAAGGACAGGTCTTCGACCTCGGAATGCGGTTCGGCGGGGGAAAAGACCACGATCACCCGCTCTCGTCCGAAGCTGGAGTCGGTGATCAGGATGTAATCTTCGTCCAGGGTGTCGCCGGGTTGCATCCGGCCATTGTCCATGAAGCTGATCGAATAATCCGAGCCAATGTAGAGAATGTTGAAATCCACCGGGCCTTTGGTGGTATTGCTGATGTGCAAGCCGATGGTGTCATTCGGCACCATACGCGGAACCTGGGCCCCGCTGAGCGGCTGTCGACTGTCGGGGGCAACGCTTTCGCTGCTGGTATCGAATCGGCCGCGCACCAGGTCGGCCTCGACCTCGACCGCTGTGGCCCCGGCGGTTGCGGCCCCGACCTTCATCAGGTTCAGTGCGCGCGACATGATCAGCAGATTTGTGGCGACGACATCCGCCAGTTCACCCGCGGTTTTGTCACCGGTGGATACCGATGGGACATTGGCCAATTCGCCGATATCCACAATGCCGGGGGCGGTCATGAACCAGAGCGCATCGGGCCGGGGGCTGTCGGCGAAAACCGCGAGGCGCACATCGGCCTGCGGGTCGCCGGCGGGGACAAACCGGATGCGCGGCCCGGTCAGGCCGGCCTCGCGGATGATCGCCAGCGCGGCGTCCAGCGCGGCGGCGGGGGCCGATCCCGGTGCAGGCAGGGCGACGTTCAACGACAGGTCAAGAACTGTGCCAACCTTGCGCAGCACTGCGCCGGGGGGCAGGGCGTCGAGATCGAAAACGCCAGCGGCCTTGGCAGAAAACGTGTCAGAGGAGGTCACGGTGAACCGCGCCAAGGCCTGATCGTCATTGTCGGCGGGAGAGGCCAGCAGGATCAATTCGGTGCCATTGTGCAGCCCGTGCAATTGCCCGGCGGCAAGACGCAAGGCATCGCCGTCACGCGTCGCCCCCCATTGTAGGATACGGTCGCCCATGGTGCGGCCAAAGACCGGCAGATCCAGGTTGCCTTCGAACAGGGGTGTCGTGCGGGCCAAGTTCTGCGTGCCGTATTTGCGCAGCACTTCCTGGGCCAGTTGGCGGTAGGTGATGCCGGGGCGTTCGGCCAGGGTTTCGAACAGCGTATAGGTGAACACACCTTGCAGGCGGCGGTCGGCCTGGCCTTTGGGCATGTTCTTTTCCGGGGTTGTTTCATTGGTCTGGGCCGCAAAGAAGGCCACCAGGTTGCCCATCTTGTCGCCGTCGGGTGTGGTTGAGACAACCGGCGGCGCGTCGCGGTCCCTGGGGTCGGGGGCGGCTTGGTTGGGAAGGCTGCGCGACTGGACCTCGGCGGCGGCCATGACATCGGCCGGAATATGCAGGGCACCGGCGGGCAGCTGGCGCATGTAGACTTCTTCGTCGTTGGGCGCGGCGCGTGTTGCCGTGCCGGAATGGCAGCTGTCAAACACCACCCAGACATCGGCACCGCGGGCGCGCAACCCGTCGATCATCGCGCCGATTTCATCGTCGACCAATGCGTTTTCGACCTGGCCTATGGTGTCGTTCCACGGGCCCACATCCACCGGCAGGAATATCTCGTCCAGGCCGTCAAGTTCGGTTGACGGATCCGCCGCCGGGGTTTGCGAACCATGGCCGGAAAAATGCAGATAGACAAAATCGCCGGCCGCGACTTCGGCGGTCAGCTCTGCAAATTCGGCGCGGATTGCGGCCAGTGTCGGAGCTTGGGCGCCTGCGCGGCCATCGGCCAGTACGGTGATGTTGTTGGGGTCGAACGGCAGGGCGGGATTGCTGGCCAGATATTGCGCCACCAGATCCACATCATTGGCCGGCCCCTTTAGCCAGAACCGTTTGTCCAGCGCCGGATAGGTGGAGGCCCCGATCAACAGCGCATGTGCCTCGCGCGCTAATGCGGTTGCCGGTGTAAGAAGGGCCAGAATGGCCAGCGCGCTTGCGGTCCGTTTCATCACCATCTCCTCAGTTGGTAATCAGGGAATAGCCGGAATGGGCACGCCCGCGATTGCGCACCACGATGGTAAAGGCCGCCTCTTGCGCCGGGGTCCAGCCGCAATGGGCGATCGCGGAAATGTCGGTGTCAGAACAGACCAGCCGCTGTTGTGCATCATAGACAAAGAGGTTGAGATCGGCGGCGCCTGTGCCTTCGACATAGACGTCGGCATATTCGCCGCCGCGATAGGTCATCGCCGGATAGGTGTCGGTGCCGCCATTGCGGATCGAGGTGATGGAATAGACTTGGCCACTGGACACGCCTTTGTCTTTTTCTGCACGGATGTCCTCGGCCAGACCAACAAGGATGGTGTCGGCGGGGGCCATGGCAATTGCGGTATCAAGGATGTCCTGCCAGCCCATGGGCGCGACATCGTCAAGCCCCTCAGGCGGTGGCATGTCCTTGGCCGGTTGGCGCGCGACCTTGCTCAGGGGGACCGATTTGCGCAGTTTGGCCGCCGCCAACAGCAACAGCGGATCTTCGGCTTCGATCCCGGCCAGAAACAACTCCGCCGACAAGGCCGCGATTTGCGCGGTGCTGCGTTCGGCCAGGGCGGGCGCGGATAAAAAGCCACAAGCAACCGTTGCGGCAGTCAGGTAACGGAACATCGAAATGCCTCCTCTGCGAAATATCTTGTGGGGGATATTGCGGGCGCGGCCCCCATTTTCAAAGGGTTTCTTGTGGCATTGCTGCACTTAACAGGTCTTTTCATGTGCCTTGCGACATTGGCACACTTACCTTCACTGCACCAAGATTTCCCCAGAGGAGCATTTGATGCAGACCCTGAAACTCACCCGGCAGATGCGATATATCCTGCCGTTCTTGTCGTTGTTGGCCCTGACGATACCGGCGGGGGCGACGGCATTGTGCCGCCCGGATCAGGCGGGATTGAAACGCGCGATGGCGGCCACATTGGTGGTGGCGGGGGCGGATCGTGACCGGCGGTTTCTTGGCTCGGCGGTGTTGTGGAACGATGGCCGTTTTGCCGTCACCGCCGCGCATGTGGTTGGCGAGCGGCGCCGGGTGCGGCTGCGCAATGCCTTTGGCTTGGAAGTGATTGCCGAGGTTGTCATCCTGGATGCTGCGCGCGATGTGGCCTTTGTCAAACTGGCCGAGGCCATCCTTGGCCGGGGGCTGGCCCTGCGCAGGACGGAACTGGCGCTGGGCGAACCGGTCTTTGCCATTGGTGCGCCGTTCGAGGCCGATCAAACCCTGACCGGCGGCATCATATCCGCCAAGGGGCGTCAGATTGATCCGGCTGTTCCGGTGTATCTGATTCAGCATGATGCGGCGATCAATGTCGGGTCATCCGGGGGGGCGCTGGTGGATTGTGATGGCAATCTGCTGGGGATCAACGCCGAGCTGGTGCGCAATTCGCGGTTCTACGCCGGCCTGTCTTATGCGTTGCCGGCCGCGCTGCTGGAGGCCACGTTCGACGGCGTCTTGCAGGATGTTCCGGTGATTGGCCTGCGCCTGCGTCCGGTCGACGGCATGATTGCCGAAGCGCTGGGGATCGCGGATCGCATGGGGCTGTTGGTGGATTATGTCGTGCCGGGCAGTGCGGCGGACACAGCCGGTATTCGCGCCGGTGACATCATTCTGGCCATTGATGGCCGGGCGATCCAGCGCGAGGGCGATTTCGCCCTGTTCATCGACGACCGCACGGGGTCGCAATCCGATGTCACCCTGATGCGGGGGCAGGATAAATTCCTTGTGACGCTGAAATTCATCATCGAAGGCGACAGCCTGATTTCCTCTGGCAGCTATGTGTTGGGCGCGCCGACCGCCGCCTTGTTGAACCATGTCGCGCCGGTGCCGGGCAAACGCTGTACATCGCTGAAGGATCTGGGGGTTATCCTGCGCGGTCGCCGGGTCAGCGAACTGGCCCCGACCAGCCCGGCCTATCTGGCGGGATTGTCGGTGGGCGATGAAATTCTGGCAATCGACGGTGTGCCGGTGGGCGACGCAGGTTTTGTGTGGCCAGAGATTGAGGGGCCTGTTGTCCTTCTTGTGCGGGGGGCAGGCGGTCAGACCCGGCATGTGGTCTTTGATCCGTTTTCAAATGAACAGGGGATGCGCCCCATCGGCGGGGCGGTTGTGCTTGACCCCGTTGTGATTACACTTTGATCAGGAGACAACGATGACACATGAGGTTATGACTCTGGACAACGACCAAGATCAACTGGCCGAGAAACCCCGCCGTATTCTGATCGTCGAAGACGATGCCGCCGCCGCGCGCGCCATGTCGGATGCCGTGGCGGATCTGGGCTGCGAGGCCATCGTGATGCGCAGCTATGGCGATGGGGTAAAGGCCGCCGGGCTGGCCGATTTTGCCGTCATCATCTTTGACCGGATGCTGCCCGGCGGTGACGGTGTGGACGCGATTGCCAAGATCCGCGCGGGCGGGTCGACGGCGCTGATCCTTGTGGTGTCGGCGCTGGGCCGCGCTGCGAACAAGATCGAGGGCCTGGAAAAAGGCGCCGACGACTATCTTGCCAAACCATTCGATCCCGAAGAGCTGCGCGCGCGATTGCGGGCCTTGTTACGGCGGCAGGAAATGACGGTGTTGGACAATGACCTGATTGCCTTTGGCGATCTGGAAATTCGGATGAAGGCCCGCACCGTGCATGTCAAAAACGACCATGTTGCTGTCAGCCCGAAAGAGTTCGAATTGATCACCTATTTTGCGCGCAACGCCGGGCAGGTGGTGACACGGATGCAGCTGCTGGAACATGTCTGGAACCTGCATTTCGACCCGCAAACCAATGTGGTGGATGTGCATGTTGGCCGGTTACGCCGCAAATTGGACACGGCGGCGGGCCGCCCGGTGATCCATACCGCGCGCGGCGAAGGCTATATCTTTGATCCGAACCGGGGGCATGCATGAAGCCGATGCGTTTGGCGCGCTCTGCCAGCCTGCGGCTGACACTGGCGATTGCCGGTCTTGTCCTGTTCATGGCGCTTTTGGCGATGGCGGTGCAATACCGTACTGCGTCGCTTGCGCTGGAACGGCAGCAAGATGCGCTGTTGAAATCCGACATCGACAGTTTTGCCGAATTATACGACCAGCGCCGCATTCCGGCGCTGCGTCAGGCAATTGTCGATCGCGCCGCCCAGACATCACAGGGTCAGGCGCTGTATCTGTTGCAGGATCGCGACGGCACCACCCTGGCCGGGAACCTCGCGGATTGGCCCCGGGATCTGCCCGCGATGGCCGGCGGCGTCAGCGAAGATGCGCCGCGCACCTTCACGCTTCCTGCCGGTGGGGTGGAATACAATGGTGTGGCGCGGGTGCTGCCGGGGGGCTTTCCGCTGCTGGTGGCGCGGGCCAATACGCTGACCTCTGATACCCTGTCGCAGATGCGCGGCACGATCCTGTGGATGGCCCTGGCGCTGGTCGGGATGGCGGCTGTAACGGGTGGGTTTGTCTCGCGGTTGGTGCTGCGCCGGATTGATGCGGTCAATGATCTGGCCGACCGGGTGGCGGGGGGCGATCTTGCGGCGCGACTGCCCGGTGTGCGCAGCCCGGATGAATTCGGCGCGCTCGAAGACCACATGCATTCGATGCTGGACCGTATTCAGAACCTCAACGCCGCGACCAACCGGTTGTCCGATGCCATCGCGCATGAGCTGCGCACGCCGCTGAACCGCATTCAGCAGAAGCTGGACAAGTTGGAGGGCCAGCCAGAGCTGGTGGCCGATATCCGCGGCGAACTGCGCGGAACGATCCGCATTTTCGACGCACTTCTGGATATTTCCGGCGCTTTGGCCGAACAGGGGCAGCGCCCCGGTCTGGTGCCGCTGGACCTTGGCGAAGTCGCGGCAGAGGTGTTTGATCTTTATGAACCGGTGGCGGAAGAAGCCGGATTGACCTGCCGGTTCGGCGCAGAGCCGGGTCTGCACATGCTGGGCGACAGGTCGCTGTTGGCCCAGTTGATGTCCAATCTGCTCGATAATGCGATCAAGTTCTGCAACCCCGGCGACACCATCACCCTGACCGCTCGCGACATTAGGGGTTTTCACATTCTGGAAGTGTCGGACACCGGCCCCGGCGTGCCGGCCGATCTTCAGGATGATCTTTTCGAACGTTTCACACGGGCCGAACGCGATCGTGACAAGGCCGGTCATGGCCTTGGTCTGGCCCTGGTTCAGGCGATCGCTGCCCGCCATGGTGCCAAGCTGGATCTGCCGCGCAAACCGAAAGGTTTTGCCATTACCATCGCATTCCCTAAGCTTGACGGGCAATTAATTGATTCGTGAGCGAATTTCATGCTTCGAAGGGGGGTTGCAGCGCTTGGTTTGATGGTGGGCTTGAAGCTTGCTCTGGCCAGCTGCGCTGCATTGAATAAACCGCTGAACCTGGCCTTGGTTGCTGGGGGTGCGGATGGGGGGAATCCACCGTTTGTCGGCATTGATCCGTCTGCGGAGGGCGAGGTCTATGTCGGGCTGGCGTTTTCCGGTGGCGGCATGCGGGCCTCGGCCTTTGCGCATGGCGTGCTAGAGGAATTGCGCGCATTGTCGCGGTCCGATCAGAACCCCTATGGCGTGCTGTCTGATGTGCGTCTGGTCACCGGCGTGTCCGGTGGGTCGGTGACGGCGGCGCATTTCGGTCTGTACGGGCCGCCCGCGGTCGATGGCTATCGCGAGAAATATCTGATCACCAATGCCGAAAAATACATGGCCAATTCGCCGCTCAACCCGATGACGCTGGTGCGGGGATTGTCCGGCGGGGCCAATGGGCGGCGCACTTTTGGTCGGTATCTGGACGAGGTGCTTTTTCAGGGTGCAACATTCGGCGATATGGCGCGGCGGTCCCATATCAAGACCTGGATCAACGCCACCGATGTCGCCAACAAGGTCACCTTTCTGTTCAGCCCCGAAACCTTTGATGCGCTCTGTTCCGATCTGTCGAAATTTCCGCTGTCGGATGCGGTTGCGGCGTCGGCGGCCTTTCCGCTGGTGTTTTCGCCCATCGTGCTTGAGGCGCATTCCGGCAAATGTGATTACACCGAACCCGACTGGCTGACCGCTGCGCGTCACAACCCCGAGGCCACGGCGGCCATGGTCGCCCATGCCGAGGCGTTGGAAAGTTATGCCACCGGCAAGGATGTGAAATACCTGAAGCTGCTGGACGGTGGCATCACCGATAATTTCGGCACCACCGGTTTGGCGGTGGAACGCGCCCGCGCCGAAAACCCCTATGCGCCGCTGACGCCCGCCGAAGCGGTCAAGATGAAACGCGCGCTGTTTCTGGTGGCGGATGCCGGGACGCGGCGCGATCTGGGGTGGACATCGCGGCTGCGCGGGCCGGGCGGGGTGCAGCTTGCGATGTCGATTGCAAATGCCTCCATGGGGGCGGCGTCGCGCACCGGCTATGATGCGATGCGGCTGCAAATCTCTGATTGGGAACGTGATCTGGTGAGCTATCGTTGCAGCCTTGGCGCGGCAGAGGTGCGGCGGCTGCGCGGAAGTTCCAAGGGCTGGGATTGCCGGGATGTGAAATTCTTTGTCGGGCAGGTTTCGTTCCGGGGGTTGCCGGGCGAGATGCGCAGTGAGCTGGACGAAATTCCCACACGACTGCGCCTGAAGGTGGATCAGGTGGACAAATCGATCCAGGCTGGCCGTCTGTCTACGCGAGCAAATGCTCAGGTTCAGGGGTTCCTGCGCGCGGCCGGCTATGTCGAAACCGATCCGCTGTTGGCGCGCGGCCCCGGTCCCGGTCCGCGCCGTATCGCCCCCTTGCGGAAAGAATGACAAATGCGGTCAGTGTGGCAGAGAGGCTTGATGGGACGGCGAAATCGGACAAGATTAACGTCATGACACGAAGCATCCTGCATATATCCTTTCTTGCCCTGACCTGTGGGCTTGCG
The DNA here is from genome assembly GCF_030548265.1 of Marinovum sp. 2_MG-2023. NCBI lineage: Bacteria > Pseudomonadati > Pseudomonadota > Alphaproteobacteria > Rhodobacterales > Roseobacteraceae > Marinovum > Marinovum sp. 2_MG-2023. The sequence continues at coordinate 32,435 of NZ_JAUOSD010000013.1, forward strand.
GCCCCGGCCAACGCCGAGATCCGCGCGCTTCTGGTTGGGGTCTCGGACTATCAATATCTGGACGCTGATCTGCGCGGTCCGGCCAATGACGTCGGGCTGATGGCGCGGGCGCTGATTGCGCGCGGTGCACATGCGGCGGATATTACCGTGCTGGCCGACCCTTCGGCGCAATTGCCCGAAGGCGTGGCCAATGCCGGCCTGCCAACCCGTGATGCGATCCTGTCCGGGCTGGACGCTCTGGCGTCCACCGCGACGGATGCCACCCATGCCGTGTTCTATTTTTCCGGTCACGGCACCCAGATGCCCGACGCCAACGGGGATGAACAGGGTGGTTTTGACGAGATTTTTCTGCCCGTGGATGCGCGCGGCTGGTCCGGTGCGGCGGGCATGGTGGAAAACGCCATTGTCGATGATGAGCTGACGACAAAGATGCAGGCCATTCTTGATACCGGTGCGCAACTGGTGGCGATGCTGGATGCCTGTCATTCCGAAACCGGTTTTCGCGCTTTGCCCGATGATCCCGCCGCGCCGGTCGCGCGTTACATTGCGCCGGCGCTGCTGAACCTGCCCGACGGTCTGCCCGCGGATCTGCCAGAGGTCACAGAGACGCTGCCACCGGCGGCACCGCTGACCGGCGATTTTGTCTTTCTTTATGCGGCACAATCCAACCAGCGGGCGTTTGAATACCCGATGGGCGACCCGGCTGATGACGCCAATTGGTACGGTGATTTTACCCGCACCGTGGCTGGCGCATTGGAAAGCGGCGCGGCGCTGACCTGGGGCGATGTGCTGCAAAATGCGATGGCGGAAATGAATGCCAATTCCCCGGCCACCCAAACACCGGATGCCGAAGGCACATTGCTGGCCAGCGCGGTGTTGGGGCAAACCGAACCGGTGCCCGCCGCGATCCGCCTGACAGGTGGAAAGTTGCAATCCGGCAGTCTTCAAGGGGTCCAGAACGGCGCGGTTTACGAGGTCCTCGACAGCCCCGGCGGCACGCTTTTGGCCGAGGTGACGGTGACCGGTGTCACGCCGACATCCGCCACTCTTACCAGCGCAACCCGCGTGCCGGGGCGGGGATTTGCCCGGTTGAAAACGCCGGGCCGCCCGGATCCGCTGCGCATTGCCGGGCCGATTGTGGCCGACGGCGCCGACTATAGCGCCTTTCTGGCCGAGATTGCCCGCCTGCGCGCCGCCGCCGCGCCCGATGGCGTACAGTGGAGCGAGGCCGGCCCGGCGGAATTCACCCTTGTGCTGACGGGGGGTGCGCTTGCACTGGCCGGGCGCGACGGGGTTGTCGACGGGGCAGGGGCCGACAGCGCGCCGCGCGCCAGCGACCCGGCGAACCTTCATGATTTCCTGGATCGTGCCGCGCGCACTTTGAGGTTGCGCGCGGCGGTGTCCCAGGTCTCGTCCGGGCGCACCGGGCTGTCGCTTTCGGGCTTTGGTCCGAAATACCGGCTGAGCCACATCGCCGTCACCGACCCGGATGCCGCCTGCGACACCGGCGCGGTGCAGGACGAACGCCCTGTGTCGAAAACCGTGGTGGTCACCCATTGCGATCAGCTTTGGCTCAGCGTGCATAATCCGTCCAACACGCCCCGGGATGTGACCGTACTTTATATTGATGCCGACAATCGCATCACCGCGATCTGGCCGGAACAGGGCCTGTCGAACCGCGTCGGTTTTGACGAAGAGATCGAGGTCGGCCTGTTGGTCCAGAACCCTGAACCCGCCCGAAACGGGGTAGAGGAAATTCTGGTGCTTGCGGTCCCGGCCAAGGACATGTCGCCGCGCACGGTGCTGACCGCCCTGGCCGATCCCGCCCCGACCCGCGCCATCCCGAAAGAGGCCTCTGGCAGCGTGTCCTGGCTTTTGCAGGCGTCCCTGCCGGATGCTGCGACCCGCAACCTGACATTGCCCGGCGCCATGTCGGCCTTGGAAGTGACGCGGTTTTCCATCAAACTGGAGCCCGATTAACCAACAACAACACAACAACAGCACGGGGCTCTGCCCGTTCGAACCATATTCCATACTCAATAAACATAGGATTGATTGCTATGACCCACACCAAAACCTTTCTGGCTGCTGCTTTGACAGGGTTGATGACCCTGAGCAGCACCGCCATGGCTCAGGACAACAGCGAAGACGGGATGATGGCCGACCCGAACAAGGCCAACCCATTTGCCTTTGCCTCTTCTGATGCCAAAAGCACAATGCTGGACGAACAGATGGCCGCAGCCGAGGCCGCAGGCGACCGTGTGGTCGGCGGCGAAGTGGCCGGCGACGGCGCATGGCCCTGGCAGGTTGCGCTGATGGTGGCAGGCCAGCCAACAACCCCCGACGCCCAATTCTGTGGCGGCTCGATGGTGCTCGACAACTGGGTGCTGACCGCGGCGCATTGCGTGTTCATGCCCGATGGCAACGGCGGTAATTTCCTGCTTGATCCCAGCCAGTTCGACATTCTGGTCGGCACCAACACCATTGCCGATGGCGCGGGGGAACGCGTGGCCGTTGCCGGGGTGTTCCGTCACCCGGAATATGACCCGCGTCTGTTCAACAACGATATTGCGTTGATCAAACTGGCGAGCACACCAACCGTGTCTTACCAGACGATCAATGTCCCGGATTCCGAATTTGGCGAGGTCATCGACCAACAGGGTATCCCGACCATCGTGACCGGTTGGGGTCTGGTGAATGGTGCCAAACGCACCGACGTGATGATGCAGGCGGAAATTCAGATCCTGTCGCGCGAAGCCTGTAACAACGCGATGATGGAGGCCCGCGCCAACTTTGCCGCGCCGCGTCTGGTCGAGGCTGCAAATGTGTTCCAGCTGGATCAATCGCAAACCGATGAAGTCTGGCAGGAAATGCTGGCGCGTGCGCCGCTGCCGCTGTCGCCTAACATGCTGTGTTCCGGTACTTTCGAAGGTGGCAAGACCTCTTGCCAGGGCGACTCCGGCGGTCCGCTGGTCGTGCCATTGGACGACGGCAGCTATATTCAGGCCGGTGTTGTCAGCTGGGGTCTGGTGGGCAATGGATCGACCACCTGCGCCGAAGACGCTTATTTCTCGGTTTATACCAAGGCTTCGAAATTCGTGCCTTGGCTGAACCAGACCATCAGCGCCAACTAAGACGACATGGGGCGCCTTACGCATATCCTTTGCCGGGCCAGCATCGTTCTGGCCCGGCTTTTTTGCGCCGGTGTTTCGCCGCGCGCGGCGGGCGGTGTCATGGGCGGTGTCACGGGCATGTGCCGTGGGGCGATGACGGGGCTGCGGCGGGGATGTGTCATCCTGATGCTGCTGGCGGCACCTTTGGCGGCGCAGGATGCAAATGATGCCGGGGATGTGCCGCCGGAACCGGGGCTGCCGACCCCGAACGAGGTGCTGGCCGATGTCGACAAGGGCATCAAGCTGGCGCAACAGGGCGACATGACTGCGGCCTATGAAATTCTCGACCGGGTTAATCAAATCACCTACGAACATGACTACCCCGGCCTTTCCAAACATTACCCGAACCTCGGTTTGGCCTATTACAATTATGAACAACGCGATTGGTCCGAGGTGCTGCGGTTTTCCGCTTCGGTTGCCACCGGGTTGTCGTCAGACGGATTTCCCGATCATCCCTATCGTATCGCGGCCAGCGCGTTGCAGGGGGCGGCGCTGCGGATGCAGGTCCGGCTGCCAGAGGCAGAGATCATCCTGCGCAATGCCGTCGCCGAAAGCCGTGGCAGACCGGAACTGGCCGGGATTCATGGTCTGGCGTTTTACCATCTTGGCATGGCTGTGACCGATCTTGACCGCGACGACCGGGATGAGATCACTTCGGCCTTTCTTAATGAATGGAGCAGCGACTGGCTGGTGTCCCTGGAAGAGGCGCTGATCCTCAATTACCGCGATATTGTGAATGACAAGAGACGGCAGGGCGACATGCCACGTGCCATCCGCCGCACCCGCAATCTGGTGGCGGCCACCGCCGCCGCCGAAGATATCGACCTGCGTCGCGTGGCGGGGTTCCGGGGCTATCTGGGCGTCTTGATGGCGGAATCCGGTGAATGGGACACTGCGCTTGGCTATCTGCAACAGGAATATGATTATTACCGTGACGTCGGCATCACCGGCACCGATCTGAATGAAAACATTCTGTATCTCGGTCAGGTGCTGCGCTATGGTCGCGACCCGCAAGAGGGGTATCAGTTCTTTGAGGATGAAATCGCGCTGGCCCGCCAAACCGGTGCAGAGCCTGTCTATATCGCGCGGTTCCTGACGCAGCAGGCGCATATTGCCAAATTCCTCGAAGATATTGATGATGCGCAGCGGCTCTATCGCGAGGCTTATGCCGAGGTGCGCAGCGTTGATCGTGCCAACCACTGGGTGGCCCGGGGGGTGCGCAAATACATCGACCTCGATCATCCCGGCATGAAGGATTTTGCCTTTGCCTCGGAACTGGGGGCGATTGATGCGGTCCAGTTTGACCTTGCCCCTGACGGCGCCGATGTGCTGCGCCTGTTCTTCGAAGGCAATTATCTGGCGCTGGATGCGGTGCTGGCGCGGTTCGAGGACGAGGGCCGTTCCGAAACCATCGAATACCAATTGAACCGGGCGCTCTATCTGGCGGTGATCGGCAAATACCACGAAAGCCTGACGCTGCTTGACCGGGCCCGGCGCACCGCGCGCACCACCAACGGCGGTGGCGTTGCGGCCAATGCGCTGATTTTTGATCAGATCGAAGTGATCGCCAAGGTCTGGGGCACGGGCCATGAACCGGAAACCGCACAGGGCGCGCTGGACCGGATGCGGGCGCGGTTGCCGAACATGACGGATGGGGAACGCAGCCTTTATCATGCGCTGTTGGCGTTCAAACATTTCCGGTTGAGCCATTACGCCGAAATGCAGGCGATCCTGGAGATTTGGTTCGCCGAATATGGCCGCACGCGGACAACCGGGATCTGGGACATCTATGCCGCCACGGTCATCATGGAAATGTCCTTTGGCAATATGGACGAGGCCCTGAACGAAGCTTTGTTGGCGGATACGTTGAGCGCGCTCAAGACCTATCCCACCATGACCCTGGCGCGGGATTATCTGCGGCTGGTCAAGGTGCTGAATTCGCGCAAGGGCATTTTTTCGGATGAGGCCATGGTCGAATTGGGCACCTTGGTCGCCAGCATCGGCGGCTCTGTGCCGCGCGATCATTCGATGCTGGCCGCGACGCAATTCGGGCTGGCCAATGCGCATGGCTGGCGTGGCAATCGCGAGGAATCCTTGCATTGGCTGCGCGAAACTGCCGCGACGCTGCGGGCATCCCCCTATTTCCGCGAGGATGTGAATTCCTTTCTGCTGGCGCGGCAATCCCGCATGTTGCGCGAATTGGGCCGTGTCGACGAAGCGCATTCCATCGCGCAAGAAGCGTTGAAGGCGATTGATCCGCGCACCGCCCGGCTGGATCTGATTGGCGAGATCTATCAAAATACCGCGCTTGCGCTCAAGGATCGGACAAACAACGACCACAAGGTCGTGGCCTTTCTGGATACCGTATTGGATGACCCAGAGGTTTTTGCGCGTTTCACACCGATGGATCAGGTGGGATTGCTGCGGATCAAGGCGGATTCTTTGGCCAATTACGCCGAACTTTCGGAAATTCTTGCAACGCTGGATCGCGCCGCATTGGTGATGGAGGATTCCGATCTGGACTGGCGGTTGCAGCAATCCAGCCTCTACTGGTCGCGCGCGATTGCGAATTACTGGAATGATGCGACCGGAGAGGGGCTGTTGGATATGATGTACAGCAATGACATCTATGTCGAATGGCTGGCCTCGATCCGGGCGTCTTCCGGGGCAGAGGGGGTGGACCCCGACGGATTTCGTCTTCGCGCCGATTGGGAGGCGCTGATCGGTTGGGATTACGCCCAAACATTGCCGCCTGATCCGCAATGAACCGCGCCGGGCCCAAACGCACATTCGGGTGGGCCTTGGGCGCGGGATCTGGTTTGGCGGTGATGCTTCTGTTGTTCGGTCGCGCGGGGCTGGTGGGCTGGGCGCTGCATTGGATCGGCAGGGCGATCTGGAACAGGCCGAGCTGATCTTGCGCGCCGCAGTGACAGACAGCCGCGATGATCCGGGGCTGCATGCCTATCACGGTCTGGCGTTGTATCGTCTGTCGCGGGTTGTCACCTTGTTGGACAGCAGCGATTAGCGTGCGATCCGGGCGGATTTCCTGACGCGCTATTCATCCGCCTGGCGGGTGATGCGCGGGCTTGGCGATGTGACGCTGGCCAATGATCTCTATTTCCAATGGGCTGCGGACAACGCCCTGACCGCGACCGATGTGGCGGGAACCTTTCGCCTGCGCGCCGCGACAGAGGCGGCGATTGGCTAGGATCTGATGTAGTCACTGCCGGAATAATGCCGCTGTGTCGTTGCCTGCGATGTGCTGTACTGGGGCTGGCACCCCATGCGCAAACCGCGATCAGCCGTCGAGGCCGCCCTCGCCAACCACCACAAACGGCGCCCAGATGCGCGGATGGGCAAAGCGATCTTCGCTGGTGTCATCGAGGATGTCCAACGTTGACTGCTGTAGCGCCACGGCCCGGCCGCGGGCATCGGGCGCATACATCCGGTCCAGCATGCCGGTGGTCAGGACCGAAGCGGCATAATCATCAACCGGCCAATGCGACACAAGGATGGCCCGCGCGCCCGCATAGATGAAGGCCCGCGCCAAACCCGAAAGCCCTTCGGCCCCCGGCGTGCCATCCGATCCGGCGGTGTCACAGGCCGACAGGATCACCAAATCGGCAGAGAGTTTGAGTTGCGCCGCCTCTGATGCGGTCAACAGCGCGTCGTCCTGTGAGGATGGCGTCACCGGCGGGGTGAACACCAGCGCCGGTTCACTAAGGCCGGGCAGGCCGTCGGCCAACAATCCATGGGTGGCAAAGGCCACCACATTTGCGCCGCTCATGTCCAGCGATTTGACGGCGGTTTCGGTGGCGGCGCGGGCAAGGAAAACACTGTCGTCCGGCGCGCCCATCGTTGCCGCCAACCGTCGCAATTCGCGCGCGGTATTGGGCAGCGGGGCCAGATCGGCGACCTTGCGCACATCTTCATAGATGCCCCGGGTGACAATCCTGTCGGCATCGTTCTGCGCCTCTGTCGCGTCTGCCACCAACCGATACCCGAGCAGAGGATCGCCAAATCCCACAAAGGACGGCGCGTCGGCCCGCTGTTGTCTTGCATGGCTGACTTGCCGCAGCGAGCGCAACGCCGAAACGTTGGGCAGGGTGGTCAGCGCGTGACGTCGCAAGAGCCAGTCGGTCTCGCGCAGCGCCTGGGGCGCGGTATCTTCGCCGGTCGGCGGGCGGGTCACCAGAACAGCGGGCGGAAGGGACGTCAGCGGGCCATCAAAGACCACCATCAAATGGGCCTTGTCGGCAATCACCTGTTCCAGCGGCGCCAGCGTCTGGCGGTAGATTTCATGCGCTGCACCGCGATCAAACCCGTCAACCCGGGCGGTTCGCTTGTCTTTGTTCAGCGACAGCCCGGCGCGGTTGTCGACCTCGACCCGCAATTGCCCGCGCAGGGTCTGGACCAGCCCGGCAACCGCCTCACGGCCGATTTCGGCACGGGTCCAGGCGCTGGCGCTGTCGGAAATTGCCCAGGTGTAGGTGTATGTGGCTTCGGTCAATGTCATGACCAGCGCCTCGTCCGGGCGCAACAATGCCTGAAGCTCGGCAATCGCCAGCGGGGCGGGATTGGTCAATTCGCGAAATTCCGGGAATTCGGCGGTCAGTTGGCTGTCCAGTGATTGCAACCGCTTGCGTCCGGCTTCGATTTTTGCCCGCAACTGGTCGACGGCGGTTTCCGCGTCTGCGCCGGGTTGGGCCGCATATTCCGCCAGGCTGGCGCGTTGTTTGGTGATGGCGGCGGAAATATCCTGTTGTTCCCGCAACAGCGCCTGCAGACCTGCGCTGCCGGCGGCGATACGTCCGGCGGCCTTGGCCAGAGCTTCGCCGGCAGAGGACGCCTGGGCGCGCTGGGCCGAAACAAACACCCGATCGCGGATTTCCGCCCGGGTCAGCGCCGCCACAGGGGCGGTGATCAAGGTCAAGAAGGTGAGGGAACAAAGTAATGTTTTCAACATGGTATCCCCTGTTTCGCGGAGCTGAAAGGCCGGTTTGTCTGCGCATCAGGCTGGTGATCAGTTTGTCATGAAACACCCGCCAGACAAAGCCCCTTCTCGATGACAAATTCGGTTCAGGCGACTTTACGGAGATAGCGGTAACTGCGGCCTTTTGTCTTAGTTCGCAACAATGTTACGCTCTCATCAACAGAGGAGGGGGCCTGGCACGAATCATATTTAGTTTAATGTTCAACTAACCGCTATGCGTCTGGCGCATGAACGATATGCGTTTGCCGGTCTACGTAGCGGAACCCTGGTATGCTAGATCCACCTCAACAAACGAAGGCCAAGAACGGGCCCGTAAATCGACGTCGGATTATGGATGTCATGCGGGATGGTTTAAGGTTAAACAATGGCGCGGCACGGCGCGCAGTAAGGGAAGAGGATACATGACAGACCAGCCCTCCGATATTGATCCGGTCGAATCCCGCGAATGGCAGGACGCCATTGAGGATGTGATCGAACGCGACGGTGCGAACCGCGCGCATTACCTGCTTGATAAAGCGGTGCAGAGCGCGCGCGCAGCCGGTGCCACATTGCCATTTTCGGCAACCACGCCGTACCAGAATACCATTCCGGTCGATGACCAGTATGAATTCCCGGGCGATCTGGAAATGGAGTGGCGCATCCGCACCATCAACCGCTGGAACGCCATGGCCACCGTCGTGCGCCGCAACAAGGTCAGCAGCGAATATGGCGGTCACATTGCCAGCTTCGCCTCTTCGGCGGCGATGTATGACATTGGTCTGAACCACTTCTGGCGCAGCAAATCCGCGATCCACGGCGGCGATCTGGTGTTCTTTCAGGGGCACGTGATCCCCGGGATCTATGCGCGGTCCTTCATGGAAGGTCGCATCACCGAAGAGCAGCTGGAAAATTTCCGCTCTGAGGTCAACGGCAACGGTTTGTCGTCTTACCCGCACCCTTGGCTGATGCCTGATTACTGGCAGTTCCCCACCGTTTCGATGGGTCTGGGACCGCTTATGGCGATCTATCAAGCGCGGTTCATGAAATACATGCACAACCGCGGCCACATCGACATGGCCGACCGCAAGGTCTGGTGCTTCCTTGGCGATGGCGAGATGGACGAGCCGGAAAGCCGTGGCGCGATTGATCTTGCTGCACGCGAAAAGCTCGACAATCTGATCTTTGTCGTCAACTGCAACCTGCAACGCCTTGATGGCCCTGTGCGCGGTAATGGCAAGATTGTTCAGGAACTCGAAGGTGGGTTCCGTGGCGCGGGCTGGAACGTGATCAAGCTGCTCTGGGGCAAAGGCTGGGATGACCTGCTGGAGCGCGACACATCGGGCAAGCTGCGTCAGTTGATGGAAGAAACCGTCGACGGCGACTATCAGACGTTCAAATCCAAGAACGGTGCGTATATCCGCGAGCATTTCTTTGGCAAATACCCGGAAACCGCCGCGCTGGTCGAAGACTGGTCCGACGACCAGATCTGGGCGCTGCGCCGTGGGGGCCATGACCCCGAAAAGGTCTATACCGCCTTCAAGAAAGCCTCTGACACCAAGGGCCAGCCAACCTGTCTCTTGATCAAAACGGTCAAAGGTCACGGCATGGGCAGCGCTGGCGAAGGCCAGAACACCACCCACCAGCAGAAGAAGATGAACGAGGAACAGCTGCGTGCCTTCCGTGATCGTTTCCAGATCCCGGTGTCGGACGAAGATGTGGCCAAAGCCCCGTTTGTGGCGCTCAACAACTCGCAAAAGGCCTATCTGGCAGACCGGCGCAAGGCGCTGGGTGGCGAGTTCCCGAAGCGTTTCACCGATTCACCTTCGCTGGAAATCCCCTCGCTCGACGCCTTCAAGGGGCAGCTTACCGGCACTGGCGAGCGTGAAATTTCCACCACCATGGCCTTTGTCCGTATCCTGACCACGCTTCTGCGGGACAAGAAAATCGGCAAAAACGTGGTGCCGATCGTGCCGGATGAAAGCCGCACGTTCGGGATGGAGGGTCTGTTCCGTTCGGTTGGTATCTACAACCCGCTGGGCCAGCAATACACGCCGCAAGACCGCGATCAGATGTCTTATTACAAGGAATCCGAATCCGGTCAGGTGCTTCAGGAAGGCATCAACGAGGCCGGCGCCATGGCCGATTGGATTGCGGCGGCAACGTCTTATTCCAACCACGGCGTGCCGATGATCCCGTTCTTCATCTACTATTCGATGTTCGGGTTCCAACGCATCGGCGATCTGGCTTGGGCGGCGGGCGATTCGCGCGCACGTGGTTTCATGCTGGGCGGCACTGCGGGGCGCACCACGCTGAACGGCGAAGGTTTGCAGCATGAAGATGGCCACAGCCATATCCTTGCCAGCACAATCCCGAACTGCATCAGCTATGACCCGACCTTCCAGTTCGAGGTAGCGGTGATCGTGCAGCACGGTCTGAAACGGATGTACGAAGATCAGGAAGACGTCTATTTCTACCTGACCCTGATGAACGAAAACTACAGCCATCCTGATATGCCGATGGGTGTAGAGGCCGACATCATCAAGGGTCTTTACCGCTTCTCCAAGACCGAGAAACCGGGCAAGAAACACGTCAACCTGATGGGGTCCGGCACGATCCTTGTGCAGGCGTTGAAAGCGGCGGAAATGCTGAAGGAAGACTTCGGTGTGACCTCTGACATCTGGTCGGCGACCAGCTTCAACGAATTGGCCCGCGACGTGCAGGATTGCGCCCGCTACAACCGTTTGAACCCGCTAGAGGCCGAACAGGTGCCGTTTGTGACCGAACAATTGAAACAGGCCAAAGGCCCGATCATTGTCGCCACCGACTATATGAAGAACTACGCAGAGCAAATCCGCGCTGCCGTGCCGAACCGCTTTTCGGTGCTGGGCACCGATGGCTTTGGCCGGTCCGACAGCCGGGTGAACCTGCGCCGCTTCTTCGAGGTGGATGCAAATCACATCGCCGCTGCGGCCATGGTCGATCTGCACCGTGAAGGTGCGATCTCCAAGGCGGATCTGCAAAAGGCGCTCACCAAATACGAAATCGACGGCGGCAAGCCGAACCCGCGGCTGGTCTAAGCGCGGCGGATACGAGGAGAATCCATAATGGCAATCGAAGTAAACGTTCCCGACATTGGCGATTTTGACAATGTGCCGGTCGTGTCGATTTTGGTCAGTGTCGGCGACACCGTGGCCGAAGAAGATCCGCTGCTTGAACTTGAAAGCGACAAGGCAACCATGGAAGTGCCTTCGCCCGCCGCTGGTGTGGTGAAGGAAATCAAGGTGGCAGAAGGTGACAACGTGTCCAAGGGCACGCTGATCATGTTGCTCGAAGGCGAGGGCGCCGCAGCGGCCCCCGCCGCCCCGGCAGAGGCCCCCAAAGCGGCAGCCCCGGCCGCCGCACCTGCGCCAGCAGCGGCGGCCCCAACACCGGCCCCAACACCGGCCGCAGTGACCGACGCCGGTTTCGGCAAGGCACATGCCTCGCCTTCTGTACGGGCCTTCGCCCGGCAGTTGGAAATTGATCTGTCCAAGGTCAACGGATCGGGCCGCAAGGGCCGCATCCTGCGCGAAGACATCACCGCTTTCCTGAAGTCCTCGACCGCTGCGGCCCCTGCCGCCGCTGGTGGTGGCGCATCGGGCGGCATGGGCATCCCGCCCATTCCTGTGGTCGATTTCTCGAAGTTCGGCCCTGTCGAAGACGTGGAAATGCCCCGGATCAAAAAGATCTCGGGCCCTGCGCTGCACCGGTCCTGGCTGAACATCCCGCATGTCACCCACAACGACGAAGCGGACATCACCGATCTGGACAAATACCGCAAGGAAATGGACACGCACGCCAAGGAAAACGGCTATCGCGTGACATTGCTTTCTTTCGTGATCAAGGCATCGGTCTCGGCGTTGAAAACCCACTGGGAGTTCAATTCGTCGATCCACCCCGATGGCGACAAGCTGATCAAGAAGGATTTCTACAACATCGGCTTTGCGGCAGACACGCCCAATGGTCTGATGGTGCCGGTGATCAAGGATGCGGATCGCAAGGGTCTGGTCGACATCTCCAAGGAACTGATGAGCCTGTCCAAAGCCGCCCGTGAAGGCGAGCTGAAATCCAAGGATATGCAGGGCGCGACCTTTACCATTTCGTCGCTTGGCGGCATCGGGGGCACATCGTTCACACCGATCGTCAACGCACCCGAGGTGGCCATCCTTGGTCTGACACGGTCGAAAATGGCACCGGTCTGGAACGGCGAAGAATTCGTGCCGCGCCTGATGCAGCCACTTTCGCTGTCTTATGACCACCGTGCCGTCGATGGCGCGCTTGCCGCACGGTTCACCGTGACGCTCAAGACGCTGCTCGGCGATATGCGCAAGTTGATGTGGTAAGGAGAGACATCATGGAGATCAAAGTACCCGATATTGGTGATTTCGATGCGGTCCCCGTTGTGTCGATCCTGGTTGCGGTGGGCGACACCGTGGCCGAGGAAGATGCGCTGATCGAATTGGAATCCGACAAAGCAACGATGGAAGTGCCATCGCCAGCGGCCGGTGTGATCAAGGAAATCAAGGTTTCCGAAGGTGACAAGGTCGGCGAAGGTTCGGTCATCATGGTGCTGGAAGCGGCCGGGGCAGACGCGGGGGCCACAGACACCCCCGCCGCCGCACCCGCCGCTGCGGCCCCACAGACGGTTGCCGCCACTGGCACCGCCTCTGGCCCGGGCGACGTTCACGCCGAGGTGGTTGTTCTTGGATCCGGCCCCGGTGGTTACACCGCCGCGTTCCGTGCGGCTGACCTTGGCAAGAAGGTCGTGCTGATCGAAAAAGACCCCTATCTTGGCGGTGTCTGCCTGAACATCGGCTGCATTCCGTCAAAGGCCCTGCTGCACGTCGCCAAAGTGATCACCGAAGCCGAAGAAATGTCCGCCCATGGCGTCACATTCGCGAAGCCAAAGATCAACCTGGACGAGCTGCGCAGCTTCAAGGAAAGCGTTGTCAATCAGCTGACCGGCGGTCTCAAAGGTCTGTCCAAGGGCCGCAAGGTCGAAGTGGTGCAAGGTTACGGCAAATTCACCGGTCCCAACATGATCGAGGTCACCGGCGAGGATGGCGTGAAAACCGTGTCCTTCGACCAATGCGTGATTGCGGCAGGCTCGGAACCGGTCAACTTGCCCTTCATCCCGGAAGACGACCGCATTATCGATTCCACCGGTGCGCTTGAACTGGCGGATGTGCCAAAACGCATGCTGGTTCTGGGCGGTGGGATCATCGGCCTTGAAATGGCCTGTGTCTACGACGCCTTGGGATCAAAGATCACCGTCGTCGAGTTCATGGATCAGATCATCCCCGGCGCGGACAAGGACATCGTTAAACCGCTGATGACCCGTATCAAGGGCCGTTACGAAAACATCCTCCTCAAGACCAAAGTGACCGCCGTGGAGGCCCAGAAAAAGGGTCTCAAGGTCACCTTCGAGGATGACAAAGGCGAAACCAGCACCGACACATTCGACAAGATTCTGGTTGCCGTGGGCCGCAAACCCAACGGCAAACTGATCGACGCCGAAAAGGCCGGTGTGGCGGTGGATGACCGCGGCTTTATCGCCGTCGACAGCCAGCAAAAGACCGGCGTGCCGCATATCTTCGCCATCGGCGATGTGGTGGGCCAGCCGATGCTGGCGCACAAGGCCGTCCACGAAGGCAAGGTTGCCGCCGAAGTGGCCGCAGGCCACAATCGCCATTTCGACGCACGGCTGATCCCCTCGGTGGCTTATACCGACCCCGAAGTTGCCTGGGCCGGCATCACCGAAACCGAAGCCAAAGCCAAGGGCATCAAGTTCGAAAAGGGCGTTTTCCCCTGGGCAGCCTCCGGCAAGGCGCTGTCAAATGGCCGCTCCGAAGGCATGACCAAACTGCTGTTTGATCCCGAAGACGACCGGATCATCGGCGGGCTGATCGTCGGCACCAATGCCGGTGATCTGATCGCCGAAGTGGCCTTGGCCATCGAAATGGGCGCGGATGCGGTCGACCTTGGCCATACCATCCACCCGCACCCAACGCTGAGCGAAACAGTGAACTTTGCGGCGGAAATGTTCGAAGGCACAATCACCGACCTGATGCCGCCGAAAAAGAAAAAGCACTAAACATATAAAGAAAAAGGACCGGGCATCGCGCCCGGTCCTTTGCTATTCGATCCGAAAAATCTCAAAGCACCCCACTTCGACCTTTCTCCTGGTCAAAATATCCCGGGGGTGAGGCCACAGGCCGAGGGGGCTGGCCCCCTCCTTTCTGCCGTCAATTTTGCCTCTCAATCGCGCCAGATCAGGCGACGTTTTCCAACGTTCCCTTTGGCGTCACACCCAGTGCAAAACACACATCGCGGGTCAATTCTGGCTTGTTCAAGGTGTAGAAATGCAGGGCGTCCACACCTTCCCCAATCAGCGTATCGCACATCTCTGTGCAAAGCGTGGTTGCCAGCAAATCCTGACGATTGTCGCGCTCCGCCGTGGCAAAGGCTTCTTCCACCCAGGCGGGGATCGGCGTGCCGCAGCGGCGGGCGAAATTCCGTGTGCCCTTCCAGTTCTCGATCGGCAGAATGCCCGGTGTGATCGGCGCGGTGATCCCCGCCTTGGCGCAACGGTCACGGAAGCGCAGAAATGTTTCGGCCTCAAAAAAGAACTGCGTGAGCGCCTCATCGGCACCGGCATCGATCTTGCGCTTCAACCATTCCACATCCGCCGCTTCATCCGCGGCTTCGGGGTGTTTGTCGGGGTAGGCGCCGACGCGAATGGTGAAATCACCGCTGTCGGCCAGCGCTGAAATCAACTCACATGAATCGCGAAAACCCGCTTCATGGGCGGTAAACCCATCTGCGCCTTTGGGCGGATCGCCACGCAGCGCCACGATGTCATTGACCCCGGCCTTGGCGAATTCACCCGCAATGCCCAGCGTTTCTTCCCGGCTGGCGTTCACACATGTCAAATGCGCCGCCACTTTCAACCCGCTGGATTTATGCAAGGTTGCGACCGCATCACGGGTCAATTCTCGGGTTGTGCCACCGGCACCATAGGTCACCGAAACAAAGCGCGGATCAAGCGGCGCCAACACCTGTACTGTGTCCCACAGCCGGAATGACCCTGCCAGATCGCGTGGCGGGAAAAATTCAAAAGAGACGGCGGGGACGGTCATGATGGCGATTCCTGTCAAAGTTTCCACCTTGTCGCAGATGTGCCCATGTGAGACAAACTCATAAATCTCATCAAGGTTATGAGTTGGGCAACAGGATTGGCGGATATGCATATCGAATTTCGACACCTGCGCACGATCAGGGCGATACACGAAGCGGGCGGTCTGGCCAAGGCAGCCGACCAGCTGAATATCACGCAATCCGCTTTGTCTCACCAGATCAAGGGCTTGGAGGATCAGGCCGGGGTCGAGCTGTTTGTCCGCCGTTCAAAGCCGATGAAATTATCTGCCGCCGGCATGCGCCTCTTGCGGGCTGCGGAGAAGATTCTGCCAGAGATCGAGACCCTGCAAGCGGAATTCAGCGGCTTGCGTGATGGCAAATCCGGGCGCCTGCATATCGCGATTGAATGCCATGCCTGTTTTGAATGGCTTTTTCCGGTGCTCGAGGCCTTTCGAAAGTCCTGGCCAGATGTCGATGTCGACATTCGCCCGGGGCTCGCCTTTGACGCGCTGCCCGCGCTGCAAAAAGAAGAGGTCGATCTCGTGGTCTCGTCCGACCCGGAAAGCCTGGCGCATGTCGAATTCGCCGAACTCTTTGACTATGCACCGGTTTTTGTCGCGTCCAAGGATCACCCCCTGGCGCAGAAACCCTATGTCGACGCCGAGGATTTTCGCGGTCAGACCCTGATTACCTATCCGGTGGAACGCAGTCGACTGGATGTGTTCAGCCAGCTTCTGATCCCCGCCCGCGTGGAACCGGCAGCGGTGCGTCAGGCCGAGCTGACCGCCGTCATTCTGCTTTTGGTGGCATCAAATCGCGGCGTTGCGGTGCTGCCGGATTGGGTGGTGCGCGAGGTCAAATACAATTCCGACTATGTCACCCGCCCGCTGACACAGCAGGGTCTGACGCGCAGGTTATATGCCGCCATCCGCAAGGATGACGCCGAAAAACCCTATATGACTGACCTGATTGCACTGGCCCGAAGCGAGGCAAACAGGCTTCAGGCACAATAACACCCGCAGGAAAAGGCGAGGACGCCCGCAAGGGCCGAGGAGCTGCTCCCCGGACCTTGTTCAATACGCCCGCCATTGAAACAGGAGGTCAGAGCGGTGTCAGATTCGATGCCATCTGGCGGCCATCACGGCCTTCTTCCAGCTCAAACTCCACCTTTTGATTGTCGGCCAATCCGGTCAGGCCAGATTGCTGGACCGCCGAAATATGCACAAAGACATCTTTGCCGCCGCCATTGGGTTCAATAAACCCGTATCCTTTTGTGGTGTTGAACCACTTCACGGTGCCTGTTGGCATGTCCGCGTCTCCTTCAAATTCGCTTTGGGGGTGCTGCCAGCCCCCCGGATATTGGTTGTTTATCCGCCTCTCAGCGCGTCATTTCGGCTGATCATCGGGGTCACGACAAAAAGGATTGCACGGCTTTGTAAAAAATCAAGGACAAGGCGCTGGTCCTCGGGCGGATGGGTGATATTTTATGCAGTGCTGATTTTGAGGGAAAAACATGCGACTCTTCGGTCTCAAGACCTGTGACACCTGCCGCAAGGCGCTGAAAACTTTGGAAAATGCCACGTTTGTCGATGTTCGCGCCGAGGGTGTGCCGGGGGATGTTCTGGACCGGGCGTTGGAAATCTTTGGCGAAAAAATGATCAACACGCGTTCCACCACCTGGCGCAATCTGTCGGCAAAGGCCCGCGAAACACCCCCGCGTGAGCTTTTGATTGCGCATCCAACCCTGATGAAACGCCCGCTGATCGAGGATGGTGCGACGCTCTATCTTGGCTGGGGCGCAGATGTGCAGGCCGCGTTGGTGAAATAGGCGGGGAAAGGCGGGAATAATTCCCGCCTTGGAACTCTGCCCCGCAACCCTTACCTGACTGTCAGGCAATCAATAAAGGAGCCACAATGCGCAATGCAGCACTGACCCTTGGGGTGATTGGCGGCGTGATCGCGATGATCGTCGGGTTTTTCAGTTATGGCTATACCGAGGCGGTGAACCGGTTTGGCGAGATCGACGGATTGGCCGAACAGGTCGGCAATATCGAATTGATTCGCGCGGCTGCGGTGCTGTCGCCGCTGTTGGCGATTGCCGGTGGCGCGATGGCCAAGGCGCGGGCGCTTTGGGGCGGCATCGCCATGTTGCTGGCCTGTGGGCTGATGTATGTTGCTTATGGCTTCAACGTTGGCACGATGTTCCCGATCGCCTTTACCGGCCTTGGTGGCGTTCTGGCGCTGGCTGCGGGCAAACCGGATGAGGAAAAGGCGCATTTCTGACAATTCCACCACAATCTACCCGCGCGTCGGCGCCTTGGCGGTGGTGATCGAGGGGGATCGTGTCCTTCTGGTCCGTCGGGGCGCGGACAAGCCCGATGCGGGTCTCTGGGGGTTTCCCGGCGGCCATGTCGAGGCCGGTGAAACCGTGCATGCAGCCGCCCTGCGGGAATTGTCAGAGGAAACCTGCCTCTCTGCGCAGGCGGTCGAAACCCTGATGTGTCTTGATCTGATCCGGCATGACGCTGCTGGCGCGCTGCTGTTTCATTATCTGTTGATTGCCGTGCGCTGCACCGGGGTACAGGGGGTCTTGATGGCCTGTGATGATGCGGCGGCCGCCGAATGGCATTTGATTACAGATGTGCTGAGCCAGAAGATCCCGCTCAGCACCGATGTGGATACGGTCGTCAAACGTGTGCTGGGGCGCGATTAATCCTCGACCCGCCCCAGGACCGTCCGGCTCAGCACCCGGTCAAGCGACAGCGCGCCGGCCCCTTTGACCACCAGCACCACAAGCAAGAACACCCAAAACGCCCGCTGATCCAGGATCACGCCATCCGGCATCCGGTCAAACCACGCACCAAGTGTTGCGGCATGTTCGATGCCGCCGTGGCCATAGAGATCGGTCAAGCTTTGCACGGCGATAAATCCGATCATTCCCAGCGCCGCCAACCGTGTCGCCAGACCCAGCACAATCATCAACGGCAGGATGAATTCGGCCCAGGTGCCCGCGACAACAACCAGCCAGTGAAACACGCCCAGTTGACTGGAATCGTAACCGACAGCTTCAAACGCCTTGGGGAAAATCTGGGCATAGGCCCCGGTTGACGGCACCAAAAAGCCGAACAACCCGTCGCCCAGTTTCGTCACCCCGGAATTCCAGAAATACAGCAGCAATACAGCGGCAAACACAAACCGCGCCAGCAAAGGCAACAGCCCGGAAAGGCCGCGTTCAATTGCGTCAAAAATCATGTCATGCAGATTCACAAGTGCGGTCATTTCGTGTCTTTCTTCAAGTATGTCAATGCATTGGCCCCCAGAAGAAGGCCCAATAGCGGCGATAGGTCAAAGCCCGGATCTTGGGCCAGGGCGGCCTCATATGCGGTGCCAAGCGTGGCGTTCGCCTGCAACGCCGTGATGAAATCTGCGCCACCCGGCGCCAGAACATGTGGTTCCGGGTCAAACTCTGCCCGCAGGATCAGCGCATCCTCGGCCACGCCTTGCGGTTTTGGCGCGCCGGGCCGCATGTTATAGGCCCAAAGCGACACCACCGGATAGGACGAGCGCAACAGGCGCAGCGACGGGGCCAGCCCCAGCCGCGCGGCCATCAATTCCTCTGGGGCAATTGCCAGCGCCTCTGCCGCCAGCGGCACATGATCTGCCGCGTGATAGCTTTCGCGGAGGCCAAATTCCAGTCGCGCCACATCGCCCAGATAGGGATATTTTGCCAAGGGTGCGAAACCTTGCAGAAAATCCCCGAAGCCATGGCCGAAATACATCATCCGCGCGCTGTCGGGCGGCGCGGCGCGCAGGTACATTGCGGCCAGATTCTTGAAATTCACCTCTCCCAAAAGTTTCGCCACGGCCGGGAACCCGGTCAGCAAAGCATCACCCAGAGAGGTTGCGATATTGTTGCGATAGACGTCATAGCGTCGCCCGGCGGGGCGGCCTGCGCCGTCTTGCAATCCGGTCGGGATCTCGGCGCTGCCATCCAGCAAAGCGGCGCGAAAGTCGGCCTGGGTTGTCATGCCGGCACCTGTGCCGACAGGCGGGCCAGCGCGGTTGCGGCGCGGCAGGCTTCTGCCCGCAGCACATCCCACTCCGGCACGTCATTGTCCCATTCCACCAACAGGGGGCGCGGTCCGGCGCGCTCCAGCGTGTAATCCAGCAAGGCCCAGACCGGATCCACCACTTCGCGTCCGTGGCTGTCGATCAACAGCGGCGCGCCGTGGTCGTCCTCATCCTCGTCATGTCCGCCCAGATGAATTTCCCCGACCCGGTCCAGCGGATAGGCATCAATATAGCTCTGGGGGGAAAAACCCAGGTTGGTCGCCGAGACAAACACATTGTTCACATCCAGAAGCAGACCACAGCCGGTGCGATGGGCCACTTCGTTCAGAAACGCCGGTTCTTCCCAGGTACTTTCGGCAAAGGCCAGATATGACGACGGGTTTTCCAGCAGCATTTGCCGTCCGACCACGGTCTGGACCTGATCAATATGATCGCAAATCCGCGTCAGCGTGGCATCGGTATAGGGCAGGGGCAGCAGGTCGTTCAGAAAATGGCTCTCATGCGTCGACCAGGCCAGATGTTCGGAAAACCGCGCTGGTTGCAGCCAGTCGCACAGGTGTTTCAGCCGGGCGAGATGGTCGGCATCCAACGGCCCCTCGCCACCAATTGACAGGCCGACGCCATGTACCGACATGGCAAATCTCTCTGACAGGGCGCGCAATTGCGCCAGGGGTCTGCCACCATCCCCCATGTAGTTTTCTGCATGCACCTCCAGCCATTCCACTGGCGCGGCGTTTGTCAGAATGTCCGAATAATGCTGTGGTTTATAGCCAACTCCGGGTGCGGCTGGCAGATCAGGAAAGTGATGGCTGGCATCAGGCATGGCGCGTCCCCAATTCAAAAAAAAGGGTGGGCAGATCTGCCCACCCCAAGCCTAGCGTAAGGCTGAGCAACCTGCCCAGCCTTATGTTGCATCAGCCTTGCGGCAGGTCGCGGTCCAGAGCTTCGAGCGAGCCCATGCGTTCGGAACCGTCTGCCATTGCAGGCAGTTCGATTTCGGCACAGGTGCCGGCATCTACCAGCGTCCATGCGTTGCCTTGGTAATCAACGGTGGATGTGCCGGCGCAGGTTGTGCCGGGGCCGGCGGCGCAATCATTGGCGCCTGCCATGGAAACACCGAAGCATTTTTCCTGCGCTTGTGCGGTGGCTGTGGAGGCCTGAGCGGCAAGAGCGGCAGCAACGGCACCGGCAACGGCAACGGTTTTCATGATATTCGACATAGGTACATCCCTTTTTGTCATGTGTCTCAAGTGTTTGGTCCAAGCCATCCCTGCGGTGGCTGTCCAAGATTATGCCGTGGAAACGTCAATAAGCACTTCACAGCGCCGTGGGTCACGGATGCGTAATCACCTGTCAGGGCTGCGTGATGCTGCACCTGCGAGAAACATGAAAAAAGTGTTTAGAATCAAAACGGGGCGCCCCGGCAATTGTGACGCCCCGCATGGTTCCAGCGCTGGAATGTTACAATTGGTCCGGCGGGGTGGCCGCCAGGCCCAATTCGTTCACGACATCGGCCAGAGATGTTACAGTGGTTTGCTTCTGTCCCAGCCGCCGCACGGTCAATGTCCGCTCTTCTACTTCGCGTGCACCAACCGCCAGGATCACCGGCACCTTGCCCAGCGAATGCTCGCGGACCTTGTAGTTGATCTTTTCATTGCGAATGTCGGCTTCGGCGCGCACGCCTTTGGCCCGCAGGGCCGCCACGACCTCGTGCACATAATCGTCTGCGTCCGAAATGATCGAGGCGACAACAACCTGACGCGGCGCGAGCCAGAACGGCAACTTGCCTTCCCAGTTTTCGATCAGAATGCCGATGAACCGCTCAAAGCTGCCCAATGTGGCGCGGTGCAGCATATAGGGGCGGTGTTTGTCGCCATCGGCGGCAATATAGCTGGCACCCAGCCGTTCGGGCAGATTCGGGTCAACCTGAAAGGTGCCGCATTGCCAGACCCGGCCAATTGCATCGGTCAGATAGAAGTCGAGCTTCGGTCCGTAAAACGCGCCATCGCCCGGCTCCAGCGTATAGTCACGCCCCACGGCCTTGATCGCGTTTTCCAACGCGTTCTCGACATAGTCCCAGCTCTCTTCGGTGCCGACCCGTTTTTCCGGGCGGGTGGCGAATTTGATCTCGAACTCGGCAAAGCCCAGCTCTTCATACACATTGGCAAGGAAGTCGATGAAGCGGGCGCATTCTTCCTGAATCTGCTCTTCGGTACAGAAGATATGCGCATCGTCCTGGGTAAAGCCGCGCACCCGCATGATGCCATGCAGCGCGCCCGACGGTTCAAACCGCGCGCAAGAACCGAATTCCGCCAACCGCAGCGGCAGATCGCGATAGGATTTGAGACCCTGATTGAACACCTGCACGTGGCAGGGGCAGTTCATCGGTTTCAACGCATTGATACGTGTCTGGCCCTTGTCCTTGACCGCGGCATCATCGTTTTCGCCATCGCGGCTTTCGTCGACTTCAACCACAAACATGTGGTGCTGGTATTTGTCCCAGTGGCCCGAAGCCTCCCACAATTTGCGGTCGACGACCTGCGGGGTGTTGATCTCTTTGTATCCACCCGCGCGCTGTTTGCGGCGCATGTAATCCTGAAGCTGGGTATAGATGGTCCAGCCGTTGGGATGCCAGAACACCTGACCCGGCGCTTCTTCCTGCATGTGAAACAGGTCCATCTCGCGGCCCAGTTTGCGGTGATCGCGCTTTTCGGCCTCTTCGAGGAAGTTGAGGTATTTGCGCAGGTCTTCCTTGTTCTGGAAGCCGACGCCGTAGATCCGCTGCAACATCTGCCGTTTGCTGTCGCCGCGCCAATAGGCACCGGCCACGCTCATCAGCTTGAAGCCATCTGCCGGAACCTGCCCGGTGTGCTGCAAATGCGGACCCCGGCAGAGATCCTGCCACTCGCCATGCCAATACATCCGCAGCGGCTCGTCGCCCGGAATGGCGTCGATCAGTTCGACCTTATAAGGTTCGCCGTTGTCTTCGTAATGTTTGATCGCGCGGGGGCGGTCCCAAACCTCGGTGCGGACGGGATCACGTTTGTTGATGATCTCGCGCATCTTCTTTTCGATCTCGCCCAGATCTTCGGGGGTGAACGGCTCTGCCCGGTCAAAGTCATAGTACCAGCCATTGTCGATCACCGGCCCGATGGTGACCTTTACATCCGGCCAAAGCGCCTGCACCGCGCGCGCCATGATATGCGCCAGATCGTGCCGGATCAGTTCCAGCGCCGGGGCGTCGTCCTTCATGGTGTTGATCGCGATCTGCGCATCGCTCTGGATGGGCCACTGCATATCCCAGTGCTGGCCATCAATGGTGGCCGAAATCGCCTTTTTGGCGAGGGATTTTGAAATGTCAGCAGCCACATCCGCAGGGGTCACGCCAGCCTCATAGCTGCGTGCATTGCCGTCGGGAAAAGTAAGGGAGATTTGAGCCATGTTTGGGCCTCCTCGTCGGTTTGGCGCCTACTGAACGCCCGGTTGCGGGTATGTGGTGGGGCGATTTGAACCGCAACCCACCCTATGTCAAGCGCGAAGCCCGATCTGACGGCAAATCGGACCAGCGCATTTTAATCAGATCGCGGCAAACACCGCATAGGCCAGCAGCAAGATGCACAGCCACCCGGACACAAAGATTATGGGCCGCAGCGGCGAACGCGCCAGACCGCTGATCATGCCGATGGCATGCGCCACCCGCAGCCAGAAAAACGCAATGGCGGTCCAATAGGTCAGCGCGCTGAACCCGCTGACCGCATTCAGGACCAGCACCAGCACCGCAAACGGCAGCGCCTGTTCCAGCAGGTTCAGATGCGCCCGATGCGCACGGTGGACCCAGGCCGGAAATGCCCGCAAATCCGAAGGCCGGTCAAACGGATCGCCTGCGATCTCTGATTTGCTCACCCCAACGATATAGGGAATCCAAAGCGACGCCGCGAGGATCATCAAACAGGTTAAAACGCCCAGTTCGGTTGGAAAATGTTCCATCATGCGACTCCTTTCAGGGCGACACCGGTTTCCAGATAGGATTTGAGCGAGGCCGCCAGCCGTGCCCAGCCTTCGCCAAAGCCTTCTTGACCCGGCGCAATATTGTAATGTTGTATGGTCAGCTTGCAGATGTCGGCCTGTTCCCCGCCTTGCGGCTCGATCAGGTAAACCATGCTGGACGATGGCGCATCCGGTCCCATGAATTTCGGCTCGAACGTCATTTCGATCCGGCTTTTGGGGTCCAGCGCCTGGGCCACCTGTTGCAGCATCACGCTGCCATCGGGGCGGATGAATTCCACCACGTTGCCCGGCGCCACATCGCCGCGCACCTCGTTGCACAGAAAATGATAGGCCGCCATTTGATCGGCCTTGGTCAGTGCCTCCCAGAGTGCATCCTGAGTGCAGCGGATAAAGGTTTGCATCATGAAATCGGGTTTCCCCATTCGGGTCTCCAGTTCGAGCAGTGTTTTCAGATCAAGAATTGAACGGGTCTGTTGCCGCAGAAATGGCGAAACCCAGCGGTCGACCATGTCCTGCAAGGGCAGAGGGTTGAGGTAGTGATATTTGAACCGACCTTCGCGGCGGGTGATGATCAGATGCGCCTGTTCCAGCACCTTCAGGTGTTTCATCACCCCGAACCGGGTCATTTCCAGCTGGTCTTCCAGCTCGGACAGCGACTGGCCGTCCTTGGCACGCAGGAAATCCAAAAGCGCGCGGCGGGCGGGATCATTGAGGGCTTTGAAAAGTGCATCCATGGAATCGATTATAGGTGATTAAACAGTCACGTGACAATAGGGTCACCTAATTTTCACATTCCCCCATTCCCCCATTCGCCCATTGCGCCCGGCGCGTTGCATTTGCATATTCGGGAAAACTTGGGGGTTTTCATGGCCGAGCACCGCATTCTTGACACCGAACAGGGGCGTCACATCGCCTATCACAAGGCCGCCGGGCAGGGCCCGACCGTGGTGTTTCTGGGCGGTTTCAAATCCGACATGGCCGGGACCAAGGCAGTCTGGCTGGAAGACTGGTGCCGGGCAAAAGGACGTGCGTTCCTTCGGTTCGATTATTCCGGCCACGGCGTCAGTTCCGGTGCATTTGAAGACGGCTGTATCGGCGATTGGGCCGAGGATGCCGAGGCGGTGATCCGCGCCACCTGTGACGGGCCGCTGGTGCTGGTTGGCTCGTCCATGGGCGGTTGGATTTCGCTTTTAATGGCACAGCGGCTCGGCAATATTGCCGGGATGGTCACCATTGCTGCCGCGCCGGATTTCACCGAAGACGGGTTCTGGGCCAGCTTTGGCGAAACCGAACGCGACGAAGTCATGCAACAGGGCTATCGCGATGTGCCGTCAGAATACGGTGATCCCTATCGCATCACCCGCCGCCTGATCGAAGATGGCCGCACCCGTCTGGTGTTGCGCAGCCCGCTTGCCTTGCCGTTTCCGGTGCGCTGTATGCAGGGCACAAACGACACCGCCGTCACCCGCGACACTGCACTGCGGTTGTTGGATCATGCCGATTGCCCCGACATCTCGCTGACGTTCCTGAAAGGGGCCGATCACAGCTTTTCCGCGCCCGATTGTCTGCCGCTGATCGCCCGCGCGATTGACGAGGTGAGCGGTCTCTGACCGACAAATAGGCTGGACTGACAGGGGAAGGCCCAGAGCAGGGGACAGCCCAGTGCGCCCAACTCCGGCGCGCCCAACTCCGGTGTGCCCAATCGGGTGCACCCGGGGTTTTCCTTGCAGGATACTGACCGTCAGACCCCGATTTCCGGTCCCAGACACAGCATCGGTTCATCGTTGCGGTTTGCTTCATAAAGCAATGTGCCTTCGGGATCGTTTTGAAACCGCGCCACAAGTCCGCCGCCGGAACCACGTTCAAACGACCAGCATTGCGGATCTGGCCGGTCTTCATAGACAAAACAGATCAGGCCGTTGGCGTCTTCGTACCATTCGCCTTCGCGACAGCGTCCATCCAGAAAGGACCAGCGCACGCGGCGGTTTTCCATATATTCCTCGACCCCGTATTCCCGGCCCTCGGCACCGTAATACAGTGTTTTTCCGGTGGTATAGGCCTCGAACTCGGCCGCGGACATGTCCACAGCAAAGGCAGATGTGGCCGAAATGACAACGGCAGAGCTGGTCGCAAGAACAGATTTCAACATGGGTCATGTTCTGCCAGATGCACCCCGCCGGGAGCAAGTCACAAATCCGCAACCAGCCTTATCCAGCCGGGTTCTGCCATTTGGCGACCCGTGGATCCATGATGCGCCGCCATTGCCCCGGCCAAAGCGCGATCAGCGCCATGACCGGCAGCGGATAGGGCAGGGTGGGCATCGTATCCTGGCTGAGCACAAGGCCGGGATATGCCACGCCGGGGCGCATATGGTGATCGGAATGGCGCGGGGCGTTCAGCATCATCGCCGAGGACAGCCAATGCGGCGCATTCCAGCTGTGCTGTGGCCCGCAAGGTTCCAGTTTCCCGTTGGCGTCACGGCGGCGGAACAACCCGTAATGCTGCACATAATCCGATAGCAAATGTTGGCTCTGGACATGCAGGGCAATCGCACCCAGCGTCAGAATGCCGGCAATTCCGCCGATCCCTGCCGCCACCAGTACCGTCGCCACAGAGCCCAGTGCATATTGGGTATAGGGGTGCATTCCGGTCTTCTTCGCCCGTTTGCGCCGTGCGGTTTCCGCCGCCTTTCCCGCCGCATATTCACCGCGCAATGCCCGCAGGGCAAAACGGTAGTAACTTATGCGTCCTTGCGGCGAATTCGGATCATCGGGCGTTGCCACATGCACATGATGCACCAACGGATGGGCCGAGGCATGATGGCCATAAAGCACCGATACATAGACCGCCTTGCCCAGGGTGCGCAGATGACGGTTGCCCCGGTGGATCAATTCATGCGCATTGGAATTGCTGACCTGACCAAAGAACAGGCCAAACCCCAGAAAGGCCCCGAATTTTTCGGCGCCGCTGGCGGGCCCCATGCCGGACACCACGTGAACCGCCAAGGCCAACAGCGGGAAATGCACCAGCGCCAGCACCACCGACAGCCCGGTTCCCGCCGGAAATTCCACCCCGGGATCGGCGGGGGCGGCCTTGGATTTCACCTGATCCAGCCCCGCGACAAGGCAGGTGATATAGGCCAAGGCCCCCCAAACCCAGAACCCGCCAAAGAAGCCCGCCGCAAACAGCAGCAGGACCGGAACAAGGGTGGCAAAGGTAAATCGGGTCAATTGAACGAAAATCCAAACAGATGTCAGCCGCCATTAAACGGCAAAAGTGTTTCCGATAGGGTAACTATCGCCAAGATCCCGACAAGAAGGAACGCAAAAGCAACGTGATTGCCCGGTAAATTGTCGCATTTGACCTCGCGGATGGTCGGAACGGTTTCTATGGTCAGGCAGAGAGCGGAGGTAGACAAAATGGCAGCAGCGAACGGCAAAGGTGTCTGGAAATCGGGCCGGGGCAAGGGGCGTCACACCCCCAAGGGCCGTCAATTCGACGATACCGCCCTGGCGGAGGTTCAGACCCTGCTGGGCGATCGGCCCCGCCGTCGTGATCTGTTGATTGAATTCCTGCATCTGATCCAGGACGCCCACGGCCATCTGTCTGCCCGTCATCTGCGTGCGCTCTGCGAAGAGATGAAACTGCCCATGGCCGAGGTCTGGGAAGTGGCAAGCTTCTATGCCCATTTCGACCCCCTGCGGGAAGAAGATCCTGCGCCGCCGCCGCTGACCATTCGGGTCTGTGACTCGTTAAGCTGTGAATTGGCTGGCGCCAAAGAGCTGCGGTTGGCGCTTCAGGACGGTCTGAACCCGGACCAGATCCGGGTTCTCCGCGCGCCCTGCATGGGGCGCTGTGACACCGCGCCGGTGTTGGAATTGGGACACAAACATATCGATCATGCGACAGTGGACAAGGTTCAGACCGCTGTGGCGAACGGCGACACCCATGCGGAAATCCCGCCATTTCAGGACCTTGCCGCATATTGTGAAGGTGATGGATACAAAACCCTTACCAAATTGCGCACTTCTGGCAATTGGCAGGCGGTCCAGGACCAGATCCTGGCCTCTGGCCTGCGCGGATTGGGCGGGGCCGGGTTTCCGTCGGGCAAGAAATGGGGCTTCGTGCGCGACAATGCCGGGCCGCGTTATCTGGCGGTGAATGGCGACGAGGGCGAGCCGGGCACATTCAAGGATCGGTTTTACCTTGAGCGGGAACCGCATGTGTTTCTGGAAGGTATGTTGATCGCCGCCTGGGCCGTCGAGGCCGAGACCTGCTTTATCTATATGCGCGATGAATATCCGGCGGTGCTGGAAATTCTGCGCCGGGAAATCGCAGCATTGGAGGCCGCCGGCCTTGTGGCGCCGGGGTATATCGACCTGCGCCGGGGGGCGGGGGCCTATATCTGTGGCGAAGAAAGCGCGATGATCGAAAGCATCGAGGGCAAGCGCGGCATGCCGCGTCACCGCCCGCCCTTTGTCGCGCAGGTCGGAATTTTCGGCCGCCCGACCTTGGTACATAATGTCGAAACTCTGTATTGGGTGGCCCGGATCTGCCGCGAGGGGCCTGATGTGCTGGCCGCAGTTGAAAAGAATGGCCGCAAGGGCCTGCGGTCCTATTCCGTGTCCGGGCGGGTGGCCGCGCCCGGTGTCTACCTTCTGCCCGCCGGATCGACGATCACCGATATCATTGCGGCGGCGGGGGGCATGGCGGCGGGCCACCGCTTCAAGGCCTATCAGCCGGGGGGGCCGTCCTCGGGCCTGTTGCCCGCGTCAATGGACGATATTCCGCTGGATTTCGACACCTTGCAGCCACATGGCACCTTCATCGGATCGGCGGCGGTGGTGGTTCTGTCGGATCAGGACCGTGCACGCGACGCCGCCCTGAACATGTTGCGGTTTTTCGAGGATGAAAGCTGTGGCCAATGCACGCCCTGCCGGGTGGGCTGTGAAAAAGCGGTCAAGCTGATGCAGGCGGATCACTGGGACCAACCGCTGTTGGAAGAGATCTGTCAGGCGATGGCGGATGCATCAATCTGTGGTCTGGGGCAGGCCGCGCCAAATCCGATCCGCATGACCATGGCGCATTTCCCGGACGAGGTCTGACCGCAGGATCTTTGACATCAGTAATTCTTGTAAACCACACAGGAACAGCCGCGCGCACGGGCCTTGCGGCAAATCTCTTCTGATTCGTCGCGGTCCATCCGGCTGACGCGGGCCATCCAATATCCTTCACGACCCCGCACCCGGTTTTCCACATGCACAAAGTCGGGCGCGTCGCCCACCACGTTGCGACAGGCCCGGGTGGCGCGGGTGAAATTGGTTTCTGCACGGTCGCGGCTGGTGCCAAAGGCCAGCTGCGCGCCCCATTTTGCCAGTTTTGGGATCGGCCGCAGCCGGGGTCGCAGGCTGCGCTCCGAAGGGTCAAGGATCATCGGCGCGCTTCGTGGTGGCAGCGGCACCAGATCGGGCAGCGGTTCCCCCCAGCGCCCGGCGATCCACTCCACGCAAGCCGGGTGAAAGGCCACATCGACCGCCAGCGGCGGAATCTCTGCCCGCCCGGCCAGATCGGCGGGAAGCTCGCGCCAGATCTCGGGAATATGTCCGGTTGTCAGGATGATGAAATCGACGCTGGCCGGGGGAATGCCGCCACCACCCATGAAGGTTTCGACCTGTTCGGTGCCCGCAAAATGCGCCAGGGCGGCAAGACCGGGATTGCCATAGTCCTCTTGCAGGGCCGCAAGTGCCGTGGCGGTCGCTACGATGGCCTCGGCGTCGGTGTCTTCAGCGCCTTCCCAAACCGCCCGCGCCAGAAAATCCACTGACAGGCCGGTGGTTTCCGCCGCGGCCGCCAATGCGTCGCAGGTCCGCACCGCGTCATGGTGCGGGCCTTCCGCCATACCTTCGGCCGCGCGCAAGGGGGGCGCGAAAAGCAGACATAACACAAGACCCAGACAAAGAGACCACATGGCATCAGTCATGGCAGCCGTGCGATTCAAGTCAACCGGCCCTTTTCCTTGTGACGACAAAGTTATAGGTCAAGATCAAAGGAGATGCCTGCCCATGTCGTTATTCGGGAAGCTGAAAGATCGGTTGTTCAAATCCTCGTCCAAGCTGGACGAAGGGCTGGAGGCAATTGTTGGCGACGGTGGAGAGGTTTCGGCGGAGGTGCCGAACGACACCTCTGGGCGCGCAGCTGGCGTCGCACCGGCAAGCCCAACAGCGGAAAGCTCAACGCCGGCAAGCCCAACACCGGCAAGCTCTGCACCCACAAGCCCCGAACCAACAAGCCCGGAACCGGCCCCAGAGCGCGCCGCGCCAGAGGAGCTGCCGGAAAAGACCCCAGAGGAACTGCCGTCAGAGACCCAATCGGAAATTCCGATGGCGACACCAACCGAAGTGCCGCAAAGCGTGACGCCGGTGGAAATCCCGGTCCCTGCCGCGACACCCGCCACAACGCCCAGTGCCCCCGCTGACCGCAAGGCCCCCGCTGACCGCAAGCCCGGATTGATCGGGCGCATGTTGGGGCGCGGCAGTGCCCCCGAGGTGCTGCGCCGGACGCTGGATGATGACATGCTGGAACAGCTCGAAGAGCTGCTGATCGCATCGGACATGGGCGTCGATACCGCGCTGCGCGTGACCGCCAATATGGCCGAAGGCCGGTTTGGCCGCAAACTCTCGGTTCAGGAAATCAAGGAGCTGCTGGCACAGGAAATCACGCGGGTGATGGACCCGGTGGCAAAACCCCTGCCGCTTTATGCCAAAAAGCCCCAGGTCGTTCTGGTGGTGGGCGTGAACGGGTCGGGCAAGACCACAACCATCGGCAAACTCGCCAGCCAGTTCCGCGCCGCAGGCAAAAACGTGGTGATTGCGGCGGGCGATACCTTTCGCGCTGCCGCCGTCGAACAGCTCCAGGTCTGGGGGGATCGCGCCGGCGTGCCGGTCCTGACCGCGCCCGAAGGGTCCGATCCTGCCAGCCTGGCCTTTGACGCCATGGAGCAGGCCGCGCGGGATGGCGCGGATCTTTTGCTGATCGACACGGCCGGCCGCCTTCAGAACCGCAAGGATCTGATGGAAGAACTTTCCAAGATCGTGCGGGTGATCCGCAAGAAAGACCCCGATGCGCCGCATAACACCCTGTTGGTGCTGGATGCCACAACCGGACAAAACGCATTGTCGCAGGTCAAAACCTTTCAGGAACTGGCCAATGTCACCGGCCTGGTGATGACCAAACTCGACGGCACCGCCAAGGGCGGCGTTCTGGTGGCGCTGGCCGACAAATTCGGCTTGCCGATCCACGCCATTGGCGTCGGCGAAAAGATCGACGACCTCGCGCCCTTCGATCCCGAAGATTTCGCCGCCGCCCTGACCGGATTGGATCGCTGAGCGGATGCGGGGCACCGGTCCTTCTTCTGTTCAAAAATATCCCGGGGGAGACGCCAAAGGCGTCGGGGGCAGCGCCCCCAATGTCGTGAGATCTGAATGAGCGCCTGGCTGATCTCCCTTGAAGGGACCGAAATGGGCCAGCAACTGGCGCTGGGTCTGGCGGTGCTGGCGGCGTTTTTGCATGCGGTGTTTGGCGCGCTGCAAAAGGGGCAGCATGACCCCTGGCTCAGCCGCGGGGCGATTGATGCCTCTTACGGGCTGATGGCCGCGCCCTTTGCGTTGTTTGTCGTGCCCTGGCCAGAGCCGCATATGTGGTTGATTTTCCTCGGCGCTTTCGTGATCCACATGGTCTACAAAATCCTCCAGGCCATGGCCTATAGCAAGGGTGCCTATACGGTTGTCTATCCGGTGGTGCGCGGCATGGGCCCGTTGTTCACGGTGATTGGCGCTGGCGTCCTGTTCGGCGAGGCCTTTACCGCCGCGCAATGGATCGGGGTTCTGGTCTTGTTGGCGGGGATTTTCGGGTTGGCGATCTACAACCTGATGTTCCTCGAAACGGCGCGCGATACACTGCCGCTGGCGCTGGGGCTGGCGATGATCACCGGATTGTTTGTTGCGCTTTACACCACCTATGACGCCTATGGCATTCGCGCCACGGCGGATCCGTTCACCTTTCTGGCGTGGTTCTTCATGATCGACGGTCTGGGCATGCCCATTCTGGCGGCCCTGCATTGGCGCAAATTGCCGGTGACGCCAAGGGTGGCCCCGCTGATGTTGCGCGGCTGGATTGGCGGCATGGTGGCCTTTGGCAGTTTTGGCTCGATCATGGTGGCCACCCGTTTGGGGCAGGTCGGCGAAGCGGCGGTCTTGCGCGAAACCTCGACGGTGTTTGCGGCCTTGATCGGCTGGTTGATATTGCGCGAAACGGTGGGACCACGCCGCATTGCGCTGATGACGTTGATTGCGGCCGGGGCCGTGATCGTGGAACTAGGGGGCTAAGCCATTATGGCAGACAAGAAGCAGATCAATCCATTGGTGAAACAGGTGCTGGAACTGGGCCCGCCGTTGGCGTTCTTTGGCCTTTACCTGTGGATGAAGGAAGATGTCTTTACGATAGGCGGCACCGAATATTCCGGGTTCATCCTGGCGACGGTGTTGTTTGTGCCCATCATGTTGGCCGCCATGGGCGCGCTTTGGTATCTCACCGGAGAGCTGAGCCGCATGCAGGTCTTTACCGCGATCATGGTGATCTTCTTTGGCGGGCTGACCGCCTGGTTCAACGATGAACGCTTCTTCAAGATGAAGACCACCTTGGTTTATGGCTTCTTTGCGCTGCTGTTGGGCATCGGCCTGGCGCGGGGGAAATCCTATCTGGCCTATGTGTTGTCCGATGCCATCGACATGCAGGAAGAAGGCTGGATGATCCTGACCCGGCGGCTGTGTCTGGCGTTTCTGGGCTTGGCGGTGGCCAATGAAATCGTCTGGCGCACGATGAGCACCGATCTCTGGGTCAAGATCGAGACCTTCGGCTTTCCGATTCTGCTGTTTGTCTTCATCTGGTCGCAGTTTGCGGTGCTGCAAAAGTATATGGAGCTTGGCGAAGACTGACGCGCTGGCGCCCATTGCGGCCTGACCCGGCGGTGTGCGACCTTCGTGTCGCGGGTCAGGTTGGCGCCTTTGAGGCGAATGGCAGGCTGGGCAGGCCGATGCGGCGCGGCAAGATCCGGGTCCAGCGGCGATCTTCGCTGACCGGGAGGCAATGGTCCAGCGCCTGGGGTGTCAGCGTACCGGTCAGGAGCGCCCGATACAGGGCAAAGACGCCCGGGCGCAGATAGGGCGACCAATGGCAAATCAACCGGGATGGCGGCGCGATGCGGTATCCGATGCGGGCCAATGCGGCCAGTGCCGCCGGATCGTCCAACAGCACCGGGCGCAGGTTTGCGGCGGAAATGGTGCCAAGCGCGCGATCACCGCGCCTCGGCGCGGGCACCAACCATTCCAACAGACAATCATAAAGATCGTTTTCCCGGCTGGTGACATGCACCACCTGCGCCGTTTGCCCGGCCGGGGTGGCCAGCGCAGCGGTCGCTGTGCTTCGGTATTCTGCGGCGGACATCAGGATCAGCCGCGACAGATCCTTTGGACCCAGATGTTGCAGCGCACAAAGCGCAACCCGCGCGCCCAGCGAATGCGCCAGCACATGCACCTCGCGGCTGCGATCAATGGCCCGGATCTGACGCACCAGTTTTGCCATTGCGCGCCCGGCGCGGGCGGCTTCGCGGTACGCGCGGCGAATGGTGCCACGTCCGTCCCAGCCAAAGGCAATCGCAAATCCCGCCTGATCTAGCCCAGCCTGATCTAGCCCAGCCTGACCCAGTTCGGCCTGACCCAGCCCGACCTGACCCAGACCCGCCTCACCCAATCCTGCCTGACGTTGATCCACGCCAAATCCCAGATGACGCGGCCAGCTGACAATGCGGTTCGATCCGCCGGTGGGGCGCATCGCATACAACAGATCATGTGGGCAATGTCCGGCCCGGCCGGGCCCATAGCGATACCCATGCAACATCAGGACCACGGGGCCGGGGCGTTCCAGTGCGGTGCGCAGAAGGGAGTCCAGCGATGGGCCTTCCGGGCCGCCATGCGGCTGGGGGTTGTCCCCACATGCATTCACCCTCAGAAGCGCCATCTGCGTGCCTCCACTACATCTTGTAGCCTGCCGATAAAGGAATGCTATGACGCCGGAATGAAGGCTGGGTTACAGCACCGTGACGGTCTTGACCCGAATGGCGCAACACCGTAATAGGATCGCGTGGCGATTTGTTACCGGATTGCGGGCCACGTTAAATAATTCCGCTAAAAGGTCAGGACGAAAGCCCCCGTTCGCTTGGCCGCGCTCGGGGGCTTTTGTATTTGAAGGAAAGAACATGACGAACGACGACACGCAGTCCAAAGGCTGGAACAGCCGCACCAAGCTTGTGCATGGCGGTATCCGCAGGTCGCAATACAACGAAGTCAGCGAATCGATTTTCCTGACCCAGGGATTTGTCTACGACAGCGCCGAACAGGCCGAGGCCCGGTTCATCGAGGCTGGCCCAGATGAATTCATCTATGCCCGCTACGGCAACCCCACGGTGAAGATGTTCGAAGAACGCATCGCCCTGCTGGAAGGGGCGGAAGACGCTTTTGCCTGTGCCAGCGGCATGGCGGCGGTGCAGGGCGTGCTGTTGGCGCTGGTGAAGGCCGGCGATCACGTGGTTGCGGCGCGGGCGCTGTTTGGCTCTTGTCTTTACGTGCTGGAAAACGTGCTGACCAAATTCGGCGTGACCCTGACCCTGGTTGATGGCACCGATCTGGACGCCTGGCGCGCGGCGATGCGCCCGGAAACCAAGGTCTGTTTCTTCGAATCCATGAGCAACCCGACGCTCGAAGTCATCGACATCGAGGCCGTGGCCGAGATTGCCCATGCGGGCGGCGCGCTGGTGGTGTCGGACAATGTGTTTTCCACCCCGATCTATTCCGATGCCATCGCCCAAGGGGCGGACATCGTGACCTATTCCGCCACCAAACATATGGATGGCCAGGGCCGGGTGCTGGGCGGGGTGATCCTTGGCACGCGGGACATGATCCGCGGGACCATCGAACCCTTCATGAAGCACACGGGCGGTGCGCTTTCGCCATTCAACGCCTGGGTGTTGCTCAAGGGTTTGGAGACCATGGATTTGCGGGTGCGGGCACAGACCGCGACCGCGCTGAAACTGGCCGAAGCGCTGGAGGCCGATGACCGCATCAATCGGGTCAGCTATCCCGGTCTGGCCAGCCACCCGCACCATGCCTTGGCCATGCGGCAGCTGGGGGCTGGCGGCACGGTGGTCAGTTTTGAGATCAAAGGCGGGCGCGAGGCGGCGTTTGCCTTCCTCAATGCTTTGGAAATTGCGATCATTTCCAACAACCTCGGCGATGCAAAATCCATCGCCACGCCACCGGCCTTTACCACGCACCAGCGGTTGCCGGACGATCAAAAGGCCACGCTGGGAATCACCCCTGGATTGATTCGGTTCAGCTGTGGGTTGGAAGACCCTGACGATTTGCTGGCAGACATTCAGCAAGCGCTTAAAAAATCAGCAGATCAGGCGGGCTGATAGCAAAACGGCAAAGCTGCGCCTGTTTTGTGCAGGTGCAGCATTTTGGGCTGGAAATACCAATGCAAACGCGGCATTAAGAAGGCAGATTAAATTACCGGGCTTTTCATGACCAAGTTTCTGCTCTCTGCTGCGTTCATTGCATCTGTTGTTTTGCCCGCTTTGGCCGAGCAGGTCAGCGCCCTGTCAGAAAAAGCCGAGCCGTTTGTCGCAACCGCAGATGAAACCACGGCATTGGCTGTTCTTGGCGGCACCGCAGCACTGACACTGTTGGTCGCTTCGGATTCTGAACCTTCCCGCGTTACCAGAACCGCCCTCAACTTCTAAGATCCCTTTTGGGCGGATTTGTGACGCGTTCCAGGATAGATTAAGGTCAAATTTTCCGGAAACGGATGATTTTGCACGATATACTTTAACCTGATGTGGCCACCCTTTACCTTTTATTAGGCGGACAATGGAATTTTGCGCCAAGAGCGCCTACATTGTCGCTTGCTCGCGTTGAAAGGGGTCGTGCATGAACGTCCAGACACCAAAGATTAATCGCTTGCCCAGCCGGGACGAGGCCGAGGCGGCGCTCGACCTGTTGCGGCGATATGCGAGCGGGACCGGACAATCGGACCTGACCTATCCGGTAATGCATCGGGCTTATCCCACTGATTTTTCGGTGGATGCGGCCTATAAGGCCAGCTTGCCAGATCTGCAGAACGGCCCTGCATCACTCATTCGCGGTGCAAATGAACCGATCCAGCATGTCGGGATTTCCAACTTTCGTTTGCCGATCCGCTATCTCACGCGGGGGCAGGGCGATCTCAACCTGGAAACCTCGGTCACCGGTTCGGTAAGTCTTGAGGCCGACAAAAAAGGCATCAATATGAGCCGCATCATGCGGTCGTTTTATGAGCATGCGGACAAGACATTCAGCTTTGAGGTCATGGAGGCCGCGCTGGATGATTACAAAACCGATCTGGAAAGCTTTGACGCGCGCATCCAGATGCGGTTTTCCTTTCCCATGCGCCGCGACAGCCTGCGATCCGGGCTGAGTGGATATCAATATTACGACATCGCGCTGGAGTTGATCGAACAGGACGGCGCGCGCCATCGGATCATCCATCTGGATTACGTCTATTCCTCGACATGCCCATGTTCATTGGAGTTGAGCGAACACGCACGGCGCGAGCGCGGGCAATTGGCAACGCCACATTCCCAACGATCCGTCGCGCGCATTTCGGTCAAGGTGCAGGGCGAAAAATGCCTTTGGTTCGAAGACCTTATTGACTTGTGCCGCCGGGCCGTTCCGACCGAAACCCAGGTGATGGTCAAACGTGAAGACGAACAGGCATTCGCAGAATTGAACGCCGCCAATCCGATCTTTGTCGAAGATGCGGCGCGACTGTTTTGTGGTGAACTACAGGCGGACTCGCGGGTGGGCGATTTCCGGGTGGCCGCCAGTCATCAGGAAAGCCTGCATTCACATGATGCGATTTCGGTCCTGACCTCTGGCCCGACGTTCGAAAGTGCCAGCATTGATCCGCGATTTTTCGCGTCGCTGTTTCACGTCGGCTAGGCGCCTCGGCGGCAGTCGGCGATCAATGTCGTCTGTCACTTGCGATGCGCGGCTTCGATTGCCGCGCATTTTTCGGCCACGTCGCCACGACGAACGCCGCGCGTTCAGATCGTGCATCGCCCCAAAATCGCAGCCAAATCTAGGGACATTTTCCCACAGTAGGCGCTACATTCGTTTGCTTGTCTTGACACCCCGGCAAGCGGGGTCCAACGCTTTGCCGCATGTTTGATATTCGCCCCGTCGGATACGTGATCGGATTGTTGGTGGCCTGTCTTGGCGCCACGATGTTTCTGCCTTTCCTGGTCGATCTGGCCGAGGGGCGGGGCCATTGGCCTGTTTTTGTCGAAAGCGGCGTGGTGACAATATTGTCCGGCGGCCTGATGGCTTTGGCCTGCTCCAATGGGGTCAAGTCGGGACTTTCGATCCAGCAGACGTTTTTGTTGACCACCGGTGTCTGGTTGGCGCTGCCGGTGTTTGGCGCTTTGCCCTTCATGATCGGCGCGACAGAAGCACGCTATGTCGATGCGTTTTTTGAGGCGATGTCGGGGCTGACGACAACCGGCTCTACCGTTTTCACCGGATTGGATACGCTGCCCAAGGGGCTGTTGTTGTGGCGGGGGCTGCTGCAATGGTTGGGCGGGATCGGCATCATTGTCGTTGCCATGGTTTTCCTGCCGGAGTTGCGGGTCGGCGGCATGCAGATCTTTCGTGCCGAAAGCTTTGACACAATGGGCAAAATCCTGCCCCGCGCGACGCAGATCGCCAGCCAGATCTCGGTGATCTACGTCAGCCTGACATTGGCCTGCGCGCTGCTGTATATCCTGTTTGGCATGGATCCGTTTGATGCATCCGTCCATGCGTTGACCACGATTTCCACAGGCGGTTTTTCGACCTATGACGCCTCTTTTGGGGCCTTTACCGGGCCGATGGAATATGTCGCTTCGGTGTTCATGATCCTCGCCGCTTTGCCGTTTGTACGGTACGTGCAGCTGGTCAACGGATCTGCCCGGCCATTGTTTCGCGACAGCCAGGTTCGGGTCTTTTTGCTGACCATCGCGGTGCTGGTCGTGTTTTCGACCGCCGTGCTGTTGATGGTCTTTCCGCATCACCCGGAACAGGCATTCCGCGAAGCCTTGTTCAATATCTCGTCGATCATATCGGGCACCGGCTATGCAAGTGTCGATTACATGGGCTGGGGCCCGTTGATGATTTCCCTGTTCTTCTTCATCGGGCTTATCGGCGGCTGCGCGGGATCCACCGCCTGTTCCGTCAAAATCTTCCGCTACCAGCTGCTGTTTGCTTCAATCCGGGTACAGTTGAAGCGCATCCGCTCACCGAATGGTATCTTCACCACACGTTTCGAAGGGCGCGCCGTGGGGGAGGATGTTCTTAGCTCGGTGATGTCGTTTTTCATGTTCTTCGTGGTGTCTTTGGGTGTTTTGGCGGTGCTTCTGTCTGCGACGGGCCTCGACTTTGTCACGTCGATTTCCGGTGCTGCGACGGCCCTCGGCAACATCGGCCCCGGACTTGGTTCCGTCATTGGTCCGGCGGGCAATTTCGCCACCTTGAACGATACCGCGAAATGGCTGTTGTCGGTGGGGATGCTGGTCGGGCGACTGGAATTGCTTGCGGTCTTTGCCATCCTGACCGTGAACTTCTGGCGGGCGTAAAGAGTTTCATGCCTCCGGCGGGGATATTTCCGGTCAGATGAAACGGTTCCTTAACCATAACAGTCGACATTTGGATCTGCGGTACAGGCTGGGAAGCCGATGACCGCGTCAGGTGAAAGCCCCCGGTTGTTTGAGCGCTGATGCATCTCGCCTCGGTGTCTTGAACACTGGGGGCTGAGCTTTCATCTGACTGAAAATATCCCGGGGGGCCCGAAGGGTGGGGGCAGAGCCCCCTCTTACCTTGAAACAGGATTCGATGTGAACAGAAGGCGAACAGGCTTTTCAGGGCCGGCCGAAGTGTCTATGTTCGCCCCCATGAGCAATTTTGACGATATTGATGCATTCGAAGCGGCCTCCAGTCTGTCGCAACGTGCCATGGCGGCGCGGCCCGCGCCCTATCTGGATGGCTTGAACTCGGCGCAACGCACCGCGGTTGAGGCGCTGGATGGTCCGGTCCTGATGCTTGCAGGCGCGGGGACCGGCAAGACCAAGGCGCTGACCACCCGGATTGCCCATTTGCTGAACACCGGTCGGGCCCGGCCAAATGAAATTTTGGCGGTGACCTTTACCAACAAGGCGGCGCGCGAAATGAAAGTGCGCGTCGGGCGGTTGCTGGGGCAGGTGGTCGAGGGGCTGCCGTGGATGGGCACCTTTCACGCGATTGGCGTCAAATTGTTGCGCCGTCATGCGGAACTGGTGGGGTTGAAATCCAACTTTACCATTCTGGATACGGATGATCAGATCCGGTTGTTGAAGCAACTTCTGTCGGCTGCCAACATCGACGACAAACGTTGGCCGGCGCGCCAGTTATCGCATATCATTGATGGCTGGAAAAACCGGGCCTGGACACCGGACAATATCCCCGCCGCAGAGGCCGGGGCGTTTAACAATCGCGGTGTCGAGCTTTACGCCCAGTATCAACTGCGGCTGCGGGAATTGAACGCCACCGATTTTGGCGATCTGTTGCTGCATTGCGTCACGATCTTTCAGAAACATGACGACGTTCTGGCGCAATATCAGCGCTGGTTCCGATACATTCTGGTCGACGAGTATCAGGATACCAACGTCGCCCAATACCTCTGGCTGCGGTTGTTGGCGGGAGGGCACAAGAACATCTGTTGCGTCGGCGATGATGATCAGTCGATCTATGGCTGGCGCGGGGCCGAGGTCGGCAATATCCTGCGGTTTGAAAAGGATTTTCCCGGCGCCACGGTGGTGCGGCTGGAGCAGAACTATCGCTCGACGCCGCATATTCTGGCGGCGGCCGGGGGGGTGATTGCCGGCAATCAGGGCCGGTTGGGCAAGGAATTGTGGACCGAGGCCGAGGCGGGCGAAAAGGTGCGTCTGATTGGCCATTGGGATGGCGAAGAAGAGGCGCGCTGGATCGGCGAAGAGATCGAGGCGATGCAGGGCGGCACCCGTGGCATGCGTGGTTTCAGCCTGGATGACATGGCGATTCTGGTGCGGGCATCCCATCAGATGCGGGCGTTCGAGGATCGGTTTCTGACCATCGGTTTGCCATACCGGGTCATCGGCGGCCCACGCTTTTACGAACGTTTGGAAATTCGCGATGCGATGGCGTATTTCCGGGTGGTGGTCAGCCCCGAGGATGATTTGGCGTTTGAGCGTATCGTGAATACGCCAAAACGGGGGCTGGGCGACAAGGCACAGCAAACCATTCAGCGTCTGGCGCGTGAAAACAATGTGCCACTGGTTGCCGGGGCCCGGATTGCCGTTGATTCTGGTGCGATCAAGGGCAAGGGCGGCAACGCCTTGGCGGGGTTGATTGACGGCTTGGCGCGCTGGGGGCGCATGACCGGCGACAAGGACCTGAGCCATGTGGAATTGGCACAG
This sequence comes from Marinovum sp. 2_MG-2023, assembly GCF_030548265.1. Taxonomy (NCBI): domain Bacteria; kingdom Pseudomonadati; phylum Pseudomonadota; class Alphaproteobacteria; order Rhodobacterales; family Roseobacteraceae; genus Marinovum; species Marinovum sp. 2_MG-2023. The sequence goes on from NZ_JAUOSD010000013.1 coordinate 72,450, forward strand.
ATCATTCTGGATGAAAGCGGCTATACCGCGCATTGGCAAAACGACAAGACGCCAGAAGCGCCGGGCCGACTGGAGAACCTCAAGGAATTGGTCAAGGCGCTTGAGGCCTTTGAAAACCTGCAAGGGTTTTTGGAACATGTCAGTCTGATCATGGACAACGAAAGCGAAGAGGCCGGCGCAAAAGTGTCGATCATGACCTTGCATGCGGCCAAGGGGCTGGAATTTCCGGCGGTCTTTCTGCCGGGGTGGGAAGACGGGCTTTTCCCGTCCCAGCGCAGCATGGATGAAAGCGGCCTCAAGGGCCTCGAAGAGGAACGCAGGCTGGCCTATGTCGGTATTACGCGGGCCGAAGAGGTCTGTACCATCTCCTTTGCCGCCAATCGGCGGGTGTTTGGCCAGTGGCAATCGCAATTGCCGTCGCGATTCGTGGACGAATTGCCAGAGGAACATGTCGATGTCCTGACCCCGTCGGGCCTGTATGGCGGCGGCGGTGGCGGCAGGGGCGCGCAAAGCTATGGCTCTGGGATTGAAACGCGTGTCGCCGAGGCGAATGTCTATAATTCACCGGGTTGGAAACGTTTGCAGGATCGGCAGAATCAACGCCCGATGTCGCAGCCGCGCGAAACCCGGAATACGGTAATAGATGCCACCGCGATCTCCAGCCATACGGTGGGCGAACGGGTGTTTCACCAGAAATTCGGCTATGGCAGCGTGATCGGGATCGAGGGTGACAAGCTGGAAATTCAGTTTGAAAAAGCCGGAACCAAGAAGGTGGTCGCAAGATTCGTCACCGGGTCCGATGATGTGCCGTTCTGATGGCGGATTGGGTGGCATTGATTCGGGCGATCGGGCCAGTCACCCATAAAAAGATGTCGATGGCGGATTTGCGCGGCGCGGTTTCGGCCCGTGGCCTGGATGATGTGCGCACGGTTTTGGCCACGGGGAACCTGCTGTTTCGTTCTGATGCCTCCGGCGATACTCCCGGCGGTGCCCTGCAAACTTTGATCGAAGAGGTTTTGATCGGCTTTGGTCTGTCGCTGCCGGGGAATTCCGTGGTTGTGATGACCCGCGCAGAACTGGGCCAGATCATGTCCGAAACGCCATTTGTGACAGAAACGACCACGCGACCGGCGCGGGTTCTGTATGTGGCCACGGCACGGGCGTTGGATGATGCCGCACGACAGCGCGCCGCCGATTGGGATCTGGGGCCAGAGCGGCTGGTCCCGGTCAGCCGCGGGCTGTTTGTCGACTATGTTGATGGTGTCGGTATGTCGAAATTGACACCGGCGCGGCTGGACAAGCTGATTGGTCAACCGGGGACGGGGCGCAATTGGAACACTTTGGGAAAATTGCTGAAGTCGCCCACCGCGCAATAGACCGCTGGGCGGGCATCATTGCCGCTCATGGCGTTCGCGACCGATGTCGCCGTTTGGCACTGAAATTCAGACCCCCGAAATAAAGAACGGCGGCACGGGAGGATGTGCCGCCGTCTTTATTTACCAGCGCCTCAGAATGGGAGGAGACGAAGCGCCGGCGATGTTTGGACCCTTGGCAATGGGAGGAGAGCCTTGGGTCCGGTATTTCCACGCACAATGGGAGGAGAGAGCGCGGAAATCTCTGGTTGGGCGTTCAGGCCCAGTTGTAAAAATGCGGCGACATCAGGGAGGAGGAGAGATGCCGCCGCAAAGACACAGAAGACTCAGGGAGGAGGAGAGAGCCTTCTGATTCCTTATTAGTGGTATGCCGCTTCGTATGCGACGCGACGAATTTCGGACTGGCTTACGCCCAGGTCATTCAATTCCCGGACCGACAACATTTGCAGTTCATGCAATGTGTCGCGGTACACGCGGTATTGGGCGACGCGGGTGCCAAAAGCGCGCAACATTGTTTGTACGCGTGCCACCGGTCCGGTAAGGACGGGGCTGGTGTTTGTGATGTCTGCCATGGCGCTGTTGCCTCTGTGACTGTGTTTCTTGTTGTATTCAATTTAGCATTATGCTGCGGCTGCACAATACATGGTTGGACAATGCTGCTATGCAGAAATTGCATGAGTTAACGGGTGTTAAGGAAGTGTGAATGCGACCAAGGTCGCAAAAATTCGCGAAATGGTTGCGGTAACGGTTTGGGATGCGTTGCTATGGTGCAGCGACGCCAAGGAAATGGGCAGAGAAATGACAGAGAAACTTATTCAAGAAAAACTGGCAGAGCTTGCCCTGCCGGACGGGGGCGACCTGATTTCGCGCGATTTGATTCGTGCTTTGCGGTTTCAGGACGGTTTGGCGTCTTTTGTGATCGAAGCGCCGTCACCGGAAATCGCCCGCCAGATGGAACCATTGCGCCAGGCGGCAGAGCGGGCGGTGGCCACCGTGCCCGGCGTGCAAAAAGTACAAGCTATGCTGACAGCGCATGGCCCTGCCGCGGCGTCAGCCAAACCCGCGCCCAGTCTCAAGATCGGCGGCCACCCAAAACCACAGGCCGGGCCGATGAAACCGGCGGGGGTGAAGCGCATCATCGCCATCGGCTCGGGCAAGGGCGGGGTGGGCAAATCCACCGTGTCATCGAACCTTGCCGTGGCGCTGACCCGGGCCGGTAAACGCGTTGGCCTGTTGGATGCGGATATCTATGGCCCCAGCCAGCCGCGGATGATGGGCGTGAGCAAACGGCCCGCCAGCCCGGATGGCAAGACCATCGAACCGCTGGTGGCACATGGGGTGACCATGATGTCGATCGGGTTGATGATGGACCCGAACAAGGCTGTGGTGTGGCGCGGGCCGATGTTGATGGGGGCGTTGCAACAGATGTTGGGGCAGGTGGCCTGGGGCGAATTGGATGTGCTGTTGGTCGACCTGCCGCCGGGGACGGGGGATGTGCAACTGACCCTGTGTCAGAAATCCGATCTGTCCGGTGCCATTGTTGTGTCCACGCCCCAGGACGTGGCGCTGCTGGATGCGCGCAAGGCGATAGATATGTTTGGAACGTTGAAGACCCCGATCCTGGGCCTGATCGAAAACATGTCGACCTTTCACTGCCCGAACTGTGGGCATGAGGCGCATATCTTTGGTCATGGCGGCGTCGCGACCGAGGCGCAGCAAATGGGGGTGCCGCTTCTGGCGCAGTTGCCGATTGATCTCGACACCCGTTTGGCGGGCGATGGCGGCACGCCGGTGGCGGCGGGTGATGGCCCGATGGCCGAAGCCTATGCACAGCTTGCGGCCGGGTTGATCAAGGGCGGCTTGATTTGAACATGGCGGCGTAAGCCGCGGCTGTCAGCGCAGATATTCCAGCGGTTGAAAGATCGGGCCATCCGGGCCGGTCTGGTAATGCGCCCGCAGGGCAAAGACCTCGGCCAGACGGGCCGGGGTCAGCACCTCGGCTGGCGGGCCATCGGCGACCAATTGACCGTGGTCCAGCATAAGGATGCGGGTACAATGGCGCGCTGCAAGACCCAGATCGTGCAAAGAGACGACCACCGCCTTGCCTTCGGCCGCGATTTGGCCAAACACCTGCATCGTGGCAATCTGTGCTGCCGGATCCAGCCCGGCGATGGGTTCGTCGGCCATCAGCAGCGGCGTTTCCTGGGCCAATGCGCGGGCAATCAACACGCGTGCCTGCTCGCCCCCGGACAGCCGATTGGCGGCGCGACGGCGATAGGGGCCAAGGTCCATATGTGACAGCGCACGTTCGACGGCGGCACGGTCGTCGGGACGCAAACTGCCGCCGCGCGGCAACCAGGGTGTGCGCCCAAGGGCAATCACCGCTTCGACATCAATCGGCCAGGCAATCTCGCGCGTTTGGGGCATCCAGGCGGCATGGCGCGCCCGCGTGCCGATCGCCAGATCGGAAATGTTGCTGCGGCCCTGATGTGGCAATAGGCCAAGCGCGGCCCGCAAAAGCGTGGTCTTGCCCGCGCCATTTGGACCGATCAGCCCGACACATTCGCCGGGACCGATGGCAAAGGACAGGTTGCTGACAACCGGGTGGTCGCCGCGCAGGACCGTCAGACCGGAAACCTCCAAAAGCGGCATCATGCGAATTCCTTGCGGGTCTTGTAGATCAAATGCAGGAAAAGCGGCGCGCCGATCAGTGCCATCACAACCCCCAGCTTCAGATCCCGATCCGGCAGGATCAAGCGCACGGCAATATCCGCCGCCAGGACCAGCGCCGCCCCGCCAAGACCCGAGGCAAAGACCAACCGCGAGGGCCGGGCGCCGACAAATGGCCGCAGGATATGCGGCACGACCAAACCGACAAAACCTATGGCCCCGGCCACCGCCGTGGCCGCGCCGACCACACAGGCGGTGCCAACCACCAATGTCATCCGCAGGCGGGGCAGGCGTATGCCAAGCGCGCCAGCCGCGTCTTCGCCCAGGGTCAGCGCATCAAGCCCCCGGCCCAAGGACCCGAGCAAGATCCAGCCAAACAGCGACAATGGCAGCGCCAGCCAGACATGTATCATCGACCGATCCGCCAGCGATCCCATCATCCAGAACACGATTTCCGAAGTGGCAAAGGGGTTGGGCGACAAGTTCAACACCAGCGACAGAAGCGCCCCGGCCAGAGCCGAAATCGCAATCCCCGCCAGGATCAGCGTCAACGACGCCCCGCGCGGCCCCGCCAGCACCATCACCAGCATGACACCGATCAAGGCCGTGCCGAGCGCGGCAAGCGGCAATGCCAGGGTAAAGGCCGCCGCCGCACCGGTTTGCAGGGCAATCACCGCCCCCAAAGCCGCCGAGGATGACACCCCGATCAACCCCGGCTCGGCCAATGGGTTGCGCAGATAGCCCTGCATGGCGGCACCGCTCATGCCCAGCGATGCGCCGGTGATCACGGCCAGCACCGCACGCGGCAGGCGGATTTCCCGCATCACCAGCGTCATCGGCGCGCCCGTATCGGTGAACAACGCCCGCAGGCTGTCGCCCACCCCGACCGGCGCCGGGCCGATCAGCATCGACGCCGAAAACAGCGCCAGCACCCCTAGGGTCAACAGAAGCATGAGGCGGGTCATGGCCGGGTTTCCAATTCGCGGCGCAGGGGCAACAGACCTTCGATTGCGCGCAGCACATGCGGCGTGCCACAGACCCAATCGCTGTTGGTCAGACTGGCGCCCTTGGACGCGCGGCGCAGGGCATGCACCACCGGATGATCCATGATCGCCTCGGCCCGGCTGGCACCGGGATAGGGTTGCCCGGTGATGATGGCCTCTGGCGCGGTCAATGCCAGGATCTCCAACGGCATCGCGCCGCCGTTTTCATAACCTGCTTCGATGGCGATATTGTCAAACCCGGCGGCGGTCAGGATGTGATGCGCCAGCGAACCCCGCCCTGACGTGAAGCCGTTGGAATAATAAAGGGCGGCACGCGGGCGGCGTGTGACCTCGGCCTGAAAAGCCGCCAGTTGCCTGTCAAAATCGCGCAGCATTTCCTGGGCCTTTTCCGTTTGGCCGAGAGCCGCGCCCATCTGGATCAGATTGGTGCGCACATCCATCATGTTGTTGGCAATGTCGAATGTCACAACCGAAATCCCCAGGTTTTGCAGGATGTCCACCGTCGCACGGGCGGTGTAGCGGCCGGCAAGGACCAGATCTGGTTGCATCAGATAGATTTCTTCGGCCCGGCCATGGGTGATCGGGTATTGCATCGCGTCTTCGGCCATGGCCGAACTGCGGCTGTCCCGTGCCAGAAACGACACCGCGTGCAACTGGCCGGGGGCGGCCAGCAGCATCGCAAGTTGATCGGTGCACAGGTTGATCGACACAACCTTTTGCGGGGTGTCCCCCGCCGCCGCACCCACCGCTGCCGCCGCGCCAAACATCAGCGCGGCGGACAGGGTCAGTGCCTTACAAAGACGCACGGATTCCAAAATAGGCCGCGCGGTCCGATGTGCCATAGCCCGGTGCGGTTTGGTATTCCTCGTCAAAGACGTTTTCGATCCTCAGGTAGATTTCGGCGTTGTCCATCACCTTGTATGTCAGGGTCGAATTCAACGCGCCATAGGGGTCAAGCCCCTCTGCGCGATCCCCGGCCCAAAGACCGGTGACGGCCAGGCTGGTCTGGCTGCCGAAATCTGCGGTCACAGTGGCAGCGGCCTGATGGCCGGGAACTGCGGCGGACCAGCTCGAGCTGTCCAGATCGGCATCGGCAAAGCTGTCGGTCCATGTGTAAGAGCCGTCAAGCCGCACGCCCTGCCACAGCTCTGTGCCGCCAGCCAATTCGATGCCCTGCCGGGTCGAGGTGCCAGAGGCCTGCACATAGGTGCCAGCGGTAAAGGAATAGTCGATGATGTCCTCGGCCTCGATATGAAAGGCCGTGGCACGGATATAGCCCCGGTCGCCAAAGCGTTTCTCGACACCAAGGTCGAAACTCTTGGATGTTTCGGGATCAAGATCCGAATTGCCGGCAAAGCCATCATAAAGCTCATACCCCGACGGGGCGCGGAACCCGGTTGCGGCATTGGCCCGGAAGATCAGATCCTCTGTCGGGCGATAGACCGCCGACAGCCGCCCGGTGGTGAAGCCGCCAAATTCGGAATGTTCGTCATAACGCAGCGCCGCCGACAGGTTCCATTCCGTGCTGGGCGCGGCTGTCACCTCGGCAAAGAGACCGGTGACCGACGTGTCATGGCTTTGCCCATCGGTATAAAGCCCAAAGATCGAGTGATCGAGCGTCAGGGAGGTGTCGAATTCCTCGACCGTGTGATCGGCGCCGAACACCAAACGGGTGGTGTCGGTCAGATCAACGCCGCCCTGATAGCGGTATTCCATCCGCGTGCCGGTATAGTCGAATTGATCATCAGACACGCCGCCAAAGCTGGCAGCGGAGCCGGTCAGGGTGCGATCAATACGGAAATAAGAGGCCGAGACCGTGTGATCAAAGCCACCGGTGACGAAATCCAGTGCGATGCGCAGGCCGTCCTGTTGTTTCTCGGTGACCTCATCCGAACTGCCATCCAATGGCACACCGCCGGAGGTTTCATCGTAATCATAGGTCGATTCTTCGCTGAACGCCGACAGATGCAGGACCGTGTCGGGACTGCCCAGATCATAGCTGCCGGCAAAGCTCAGGCGCTTGGCGTTGAAACCGTCGGCCTCGTCGTTGCCATCGTTTTCGTCGGCGGCGGAAAATCCGTCGCTGTTGGCATAGGACAGGGTCAGCGCGCTTTCGTGGCCTTCGCCCTTGTTGGCAAAGGTGACCGACGACCGCAGGCTTTCATAGGCGCCATATTCCGCCGTCATCTGAACGCTCAGCCCGTCGCGGGTGGCGCGTTTGGTGGTGATATTGATCACCCCGCCCAGGGCTTCGGATCCATAAAGCGCCGATTGCGAACCGCGCAGGATTTCAATCCGCGAGATGTCAGAGGTCATCAAGCCGCCAAAATCATAAGCCACCTGTGGGCCGGACGGGTCAGAGACGTCGATGCCATCGACGCGCACCGCGATATTGTTCTGGTTCACGCCGCGAATGAACACACCGGCGGTGGTGCCCAATGGGCCGGTGGTGCGCAGGGTGACGCCGGGTTGGCGGGCCAGGAAATCAATGGCTCTGGTCTCGCCGGTGGCCTCCAGCTCTTCTTCTGTGATGACATCCACGGCAACGCCGGTTTCGTCTTCGGCCACGGCCTCGTATCCGGCGGACAGGATCAGGACGCCCAGATCATAGGGATCGTCCTGTGCAAAGGCCGGTGCGGACAACAATGCGGGCAGGGCCGCGGTTGTCAGAAGTTGTGTTCGGGTCATGTCTGTCCCTCCGATTGGCCCTGTGAGTGCAAAGGGCCGATTGATAATCAAACCGGAGGTCACCCCCCGTCTCAGTGAAATCACCGCAACGGGGTTGCCGTTATCCATCGCACGCCCCGCGCCCGGATAGGGTGATCGCCTGGCAGGTCTCCTGACTTCGCGGGTCGTCACATCCCCGGGCCTTCCCGCAGCCCAAAAGGGGGCCACAGTGGCAATTTCCGGGTTTGCTCGCCGCTCACAGTTGCGGGGGCAGTCGCGGGTTTGCACCGCGTTCCCTTTTCACGGACCTCTTGCGAGGCCCGAACCAAAGCGTGCTTTCGTCTAGTCACGCAAATGCATTGTGACAAGCGGCCATTTTGACCCATCCGGCGTCAAATCCGCGCGTTGTGGCCCCGGGTCTACAGGATCGAAGGCTTTTGAATGGGCCAGCAGGGGCAAACGGGGGCAATGCCGGGCACGACAACGGGAATGGATGGGAAATACGGGAATTCGTGGGACGATCTTGGGGAATGCGGTGTTCGACCGCCAATTGCCCCTCAAGACGAATCAAATTTGACCACTCTCGCGTGATTCTGCGGGCTGAAACCGGGCCGTGTCGCTATTTTGGGCGTCTGGTTAGAATTTTTTTGGGAAATCATGGGCCGTTGGGCGCGTTCCAGTACCTTACCACATATAGTGTTGGGCCGGGATCTCTTTCGCTAGAACTTCCGCGTTGGACCGCGATTTCGCCGCTATATTTAGTTTTCCACAGCCCCTGTGAACAAACTGTAGGGGCGATTTCCCATAAAGAGCAGTTGATTTCCATGAATTCCCATGGCATCCCTAGTATCACGATGAGGGACGGAACAAGGGGCAACAAAGACCCCGCACCGAATACTCAAAAACAATAAAAATGGTTTCATACAGGCACCGTCTTTCATCGTGAACAGAATCCGGCGCGCGGGCGAGCAGACATCCCCCCAGGTGGCGCGCGCAGCTGGACTTCCCGCCAAGCGGGACATGGGCGGCGGGTTGATCAGTGGCAGCAGATCAACCCGCCGTTTTCCATTTCAAATTGGGGAAAATACGGGGCGCGAGGCAAAGGACGGCAAGGACAGTGAGCCGCAGGTTCAGAGGCGAAAGCCATCACAAGGTGGATGCAAAGGGCAGGGTGTCAATCCCGGCCGGCTTTCGCCGTGTGATCGAGGCCGCTGATCCCAACTGGAAAGTCGGAGAAAACCCGGAGCTTGTGATTGTCTACGGCAACAAGAAGCTCAACTGCCTTGAATGTTACACCATGGAAGCCATCGAAGAGGTCGACAAGAAAATCGACGCTCTGCCGCGTGCATCCATGGAACGGAAAATGTTGCAGCATATGTTCCACGGGCAATCCTTCCCCACCAATGTGGACGAGACCGGCCGACTGGTCCTGCCTGCGAAGCTGCGCAACAGAATCAATCTTGAGAAAGAGGCCTTCTTCATTGCGGCTGGCGATACGTTCCAGATCTGGAACCCCGAGACCTATGAAAATGAAGAGCTGGCCAAGACCGAAGCATGGCTGGAAGAACTGCCGGAAGACTTCGATCCCATGTCGTTCCTTGATGGACCGGTCGGAGGCGTTTGAAGAATGGCCGCAGCCCCACATAAACCCGACGCCGCGCCGCATGTCCCCGTCCTTATCCGCCCATTGATCAAGGCGGTGTCGCCGGTCACTGGCACCTGGATCGACGGCACATTCGGGGCCGGCGGCTATACCCGCGCATTGTTAGAGGCCGGGGCGGATGAGGTGGTCGCAATTGACCGCGATCCGCTGGCCTTCGAAATGGCGGCAGATTGGCTCGGGGACTATGGCGCGCGTGTGCGCCCGGAAAAAACCGTGTTCTCGGCAATGGACGAAGTCGCCGATCAGGTGGACGGCGTGGTGCTTGATCTGGGTGTGTCCTCGATGCAGCTGGACCGCGCCGAACGCGGCTTTTCCTTCATGCGGGACGGGCCGTTGGACATGCGGATGAGCCAACAGGGCGTCAGCGCCGCCGATCTGGTCAACAATCTGAGCGAAGAAGAATTGGCCGCAATCCTGTTCACCTATGGGGAAGAGCGTGCCTCGCGGCGCATTGCCAAGAATATTGCACGGGTGCGGGCGGACACCCCGTTTGAAACCACGTTGCAATTGGCCGGGGTGATCGAACGGTCCCTGCCACGGTCGAAACCCGGCCAAAGCCACCCCGCAACCCGCAGCTTTCAGGCGCTGCGCATCGCGGTCAACGACGAATACAAGGAATTGTTTCAGGGGCTTATGGCCGCCGAACGGGTGTTGAAACCCGGTGGTCTTCTGGCGGTTGTGACCTTTCATTCGATCGAGGACCGCATGGTCAAACGGTTCTTTACCGCCCGTGCCGGCCATTCCGGCAATACCAATCGCTATGCGCCGCAAACCGCCGTGGTGCCCGCCCAATTCGATATTCTCACACGCAAGGCCGTCGGCCCGGATGATCAGGAGCTGGAGGAAAACCCAAGGTCGCGGTCATCGCGGCTTCGGGTGGCGCGGCGCACGGATATGCCTGCCGGGGCGGTCGATCCCAGCGCAATTGCCATGCCGCAGCTGAAGGGGAAAAGGTAATGCGGTCGTTCTTGTATATCCTGACATCTTTGGCGGTGATCGGTTTGGCGTTCTGGGCCTATCACGAAAACTACCGAACCCAGGAAGCAATTGAAAAATCGGCACAATTGCAGCGTGACATTGGCACGGCGCGGTCGCGGCTTTCGGTGTTGCGGGCGGAATGGGCCTATTTGAACCGGCCGGACCGGCTGCGCGACCTGGCAGAGCTGAACTTTGACCGTCTTGGGCTTTTGCCGCTGCGCCCCCATCATTTTGCCAATATCGACCAGGTGACTTTCCCGATGCCGGACTTTGATAATATGGAGCCGATCACCAATCCGGTGGCTGTGTCATCACAAGGTGAGGAGCAAGAGCCATGATCCGCACGCCGCTGCGCCCGCTGGCCCGTATTCTGGAGGCCCGCCAAAAAGGTGAAAATCCCGACGCCATCGAACGGGAAAACATCCGATTGCGGCACGAGGATATGCGCGACCGTTTGCGGGTGCGCGCCGAACAGCGCCTGCTGTTGATGGGGATCATGTATTTCTGCGCCTTTTTGGTGATTGGCGCGCGGATGGGGCTGCTTGCGGCGTCTGAACCGGCGGAACCACGCGGTGCCAGCAATGGGGCCAGCATCGTGGCGCAACGGGCGGATATCGTGGATCGCAAGGGGCGGCTTCTGGCCACCAACATGGAGACCCATTCGCTTTATGCCCATCCGCAACAGATGGTTGATCCGGTGCGGGCGGCGGCGGAACTGGGCAAGATCTTTCCTGATCTGGATGTCCAGGATCTGACCAAGCGGTTCACCTCGGATCGTAAATTCATGTGGATTCGCAAGAAGCTCAGCCCGGAACAGAAGCAGGCGGTGCATGATATCGGCGAGCCGGGGCTGTTGTTCGGCCCGCGCGAGATGCGGCTTTATCCCAATGGCGCGTTGGCGTCGCATGTGCTGGGCGGTTATGGATTTGGCCGCGAAGGCGTGCATTCGGCCGAGGTCATCGGCACCGCCGGTATCGAGAAGTTCCATGACGACCTTCTGCGCGATCCCGCGCGTGAGGGCGCGCCGCTGGAATTGTCGCTTGATCTGACGCTACAGGCGGCGGCGGAAAAGGTGCTTTATGGCGGCATGAAGATCATGAATGCCAAAGGTGCGGCGACGATCCTGATGGATGTGCACAGCGGCGAGGTTCTGGCGCTGGCCAGTCTGCCGGACTTTGATCCCAACGACCGACCTTTGCCTGCGCTTGGCGACGATCCCTCGATCAGCCCGCTGTTCAACCGCGCGGTGCAGGGGGTGTATGAGCTTGGCTCGACCTTCAAGATCTTTGCCGCCGCCCAGGCAATGGACATCGGCCTGGTCAATCCGTCGACCCCGGTCGATATTCGCGGCCCGCTGAAGTGGGGCAAACACCGCATTCGTGATTTCCACAACTACGGCAAGGAATTGTCGGTCACCAAGGTCATTGTGAAATCATCGAACATCGGGACCGCCCGTCTGGCCCAGATGATCGGTGTGCCGCGGCAAAAGGAGTTCCTGCAAAAGCTTGGCTTCTTTGACGTCAAGGATATCGAACTGCAAGAGGCCAAGGCCGCGCGCCCGTTGCTGCCGCCGCATTGGTCAGAATTGTCGACCATGACGATTTCCTACGGTCACGGGCTGTCGGCCTCGCCGCTGCATCTGGCCTCGGCCTATGCGACGGTGGCCAATGGCGGCTACAAGATCACCCCAACCCTGCTGCGCCAAAACGGGGCGAATTATGGGGAACGGGTGATGTCGGCCAGCGCCTCGGCGGCGTCGCGGGCGATGTTGCGTCTGGTGGTCAGCCACCCGGATGGCACCGCCAGCTTTGGCGATGTCAAAGGCTATGCCGTGGGCGGCAAGACCGGCACCGCCGACAAGCCAAAGCCCAAGGGCGGCTATTACGATGACAAGGTGATTGCGACCTTTGCCTCGATCTTTCCGATCGACAAGCCGAAATATGTGTTGATCGTCACCCTGGACGAACCGGAAATTCATGCGGCGGGCCAATTGCGTCGTACCGCTGGCTGGACGGCGGTTCCGGTGGCCGCCGAAATGATTGAACGGCTTGCGCCGCTGCTTGGATTGCGGCCAACGATTGAACCCGCGGAACTCGCTGGTATAAGTTTGATCAACCATTGAAAGGCGCATGACCGGTCCATGATCGGGCCAGTACCGGGGGACGCATGACATCCAAAACCTTGGCCGATCTTGGCCTGAATGCTCGCGGCGGGGCCGAAGCCCAGATTACCGGGATCACGGTAGACAGCCGCGAGGTGAAGCCCGGTTTTCTGTTTGCCGCTCTGCCGGGCAGTCAGGTCCATGGTGGCGAGTTCATTCAATACGCCCTGCGCATGGGCGCGTCGGCGATCCTGACCGATGCCAAGGGCGCGCGCATCGCAGCCGATGTTCTGGATGCGTCGCATGCGGCGTTGATCGTCGCCCAGGATCCGCGTCAGGTGCTGGCATTCACATCGGCGCTTTGGTTTGGTGTACAGCCGCGCCACATGGTGGCAGTGACCGGCACAAACGGCAAAACCTCGGTGTCGACCTTCTGTCGCCAGATCTGGAATCTTCTGGACCTGCCCGCTGTCAACCTTGGCACCACCGGGGTTGAAGGCAGTTGGCGGGCCCCTCTGGCCCATACAACACCGGAACCGGTGACTTTGCACCGGGCGCTGGCGGCGGCCGCCGAAAACGGCATCACCCATGCCGCGATGGAGGCCTCTTCCCATGGGCTTGACCAACGGCGGTTGGACGGGGTGCATTTGCGGGCGGCGGGTTTCACCAACTTTACCCAGGACCATCTGGACTATCACAAGACCTTTGACGCCTATCTGGCGGCCAAATCCGGTCTGTTCACCCGCGTTCTGCCCGAAGACGGCGTTGCGGTTCTGAACATGGACGACGATGTGATTGCGCAGCTGGAGCCGGTGGTCACCGTGCGCGGGCAACAGGTTCTGCGGGTGGGGCATGGCCCGGAATGCGATCTGCGTCTGGTGGCGCAACGGTTTGACACCACGGGTCAGGATCTGCGGTTTGAATGGCAGGGCCAACCCCATCAGGCACGGTTGAATCTGATCGGCGGATTTCAGGCTGACAACGTTCTGATGGCTGCGGCGCTGGTGATTGCGGCAGGGGCCGAGGCCGCACAGGTGTTCGACACCTTCAATGATCTTGAAAATGTACGTGGTCGGATGCAACTGGCGGCGACGCGCGGCAATGGTGCGGCGGTTTTTGTCGATTACGCCCATACGCCGGATGCAGTGAAAACCGCGCTGACGGCTTTGCGCCCGCATGTGATGGGCCGCTTGATCGCCATTGTGGGGGCTGGCGGCGATCGCGACACCGGCAAACGCCCGCTGATGGGCGAAGCGGCGCGCGATGCGGCCGATCTGGTGATTGTGACCGATGACAATCCCCGCAGCGAAGATCCCGGCGACATTCGTGCCGCCGTCCTACAGGGTGCCGGACCCGAGGCAACAGAGGTGGGCGACCGCGCCGAGGCGATCTTGCGCGGGGTGGATATGCTGGGCGCGGGCGACGCGCTTTTGATATGTGGTAAAGGCCATGAAAGCGGCCAGGTGGTCGGCGATACGGTCTTTCCGTTTGACGATGTCGAACAGGCCAGCGTGGCGGTCGCGGCGCTGGACGGGGTGCAACCATGACGCTTTGGCACGCACAGGATGCGGCACGGGCGACGGGCGGGCAGGCCATTGGCCCCTGGCAGGCGACAGGCGTGTCCATCGACACCCGCACTCTGCAACCCGGTGATCTGTTTGTGGCGTTGAAAGCGGCGCGCGACGGCCATGAATTTGTGGCGCAGGCCCTGGCCAAGGGCGCGGCGGCGGCCATGGTCACCCATATCCCCGATGGTGTGGCCGCGGATGCGCCGTTGCTGATTGTCGATGACGTGTTGACCGGGTTAGAGGCGCTGGGCCGTGCCGCGCGTGCGCGCACCGACGCCCGCGTTGTTGCGGTCACCGGCTCGGTCGGCAAGACCTCGACCAAGGAAATGTTGCGTCAAGTCCTGTCGGCCTTTGGCCGCACCCATGCGTCGGTGGCCAGTTACAACAATCATTGGGGCGTGCCGCTGACCTTGGCGCGCATGCCCGCCGACACCGAATTTGCCGTGATCGAAATCGGCATGAACCATCCCGGCGAAATTGCACCGCTGTCGCGCATGGCACGGCCACATGTGGCAATGATCACCATTGTCGCCCCGGCCCATCTTGCGGCCTTTGGTGACATCGCTGGCATCGCCGCGGAAAAGGCCGCGATCCTTGCCGGGTTGGAAAACCGCGGCGTCGCCGTCTTTAATGCCGAGGTCGAGACCGCCGCCATTCTGCGCGAAGCGGTGGAACGCGCCGGCGCGCAATATGTCGGGTTTGGCGGCGTCCCCGAGGCCGATCATCAGCTTTTGCAGGTCCAACTGACCGATGGCACGACACTGGCGACGGCACGTGATGCCTATAGTGAAATGACCTATCAGATTGCCGCCACCGGGCGACATTTTGCGATGAACGGCCTTGGGGTGCTGGCGGTCTGTGATGTGCTGGGGCTGGATCGGGCGGTGGCCATGGCGGCGCTGAGCGAATGGCATCCGGTGCAGGGCAGGGGCGAGCGGCAAAAGGTTTCGCTGGGCGGTGCCAAGACCATTGAACTGATCGACGACAGTTATAATGCCAACCCGGCCTCGATGGCGGCGTCGTTGGCGGTGCTGTCCGCAACATCCCCCGACCGTGGCGGCCGGCGCATCGCCTGGCTTGGCGATATGGGCGAGCTGGGCGAGGCCGCCCCGACGCTGCACGCCGCGCTTGCCAATCAGATGGATGACATCGACCTCGTGCATTGCATCGGCCCGCTTTGCAGACATCTCTGGTCTGCCTTGCCACAGGAAAAACGCGGCGCATGGTGCGACACCATCGGCGGGTTGGATCTGGATCTGGCGGGGGCGTTCCAGGATGGCGATGTCGTCTTGGTCAAAGGATCAAACTTTGTTGGCCTGTCGGCGCTGGTTGACGAAATTCGCAAAATGGGCCACAGCAGCCCACAATAAGTGGTAGAAAAGGGGCGAACATGCTCTACTGGTTGACAGGCCTGTCAGATGGCGGAGATTTCTTTAATCTTTTCCGCTACATCACCTTCCGGGCGGGCGGGGCCTTTATGACGGCGCTCATCTTTGGCTTTTTGTTTGGTCCGCCGTTGATCAACGTTTTGCGCCGCCGTCAGGGCAAAGGTCAGCCAATTCGTGATGATGGCCCCGAGGGTCATTTGGCCAAGGCAGGCACCCCCACCATGGGCGGGCTGTTGATTGTGGGGGCCTTGGTGACATCGACCCTGCTCTGGGCGCGGCTCGACAATCCTTACGTCTGGATGGTTCTGTTTGTGACGCTGTCCTTTGGTCTGATCGGATTTGCCGATGATTATGCCAAGGTGTCCAAACAAAACACCAAGGGCGTGCCGGGGCGCGTGCGGCTGTTGCTGGGGTTCCTGATCGCGGGCATTGCCGCCTATTGGGCCACGCTCTATCACCCCGAAGAATTGCAATATCGTCTGGCGCTGCCGGTGTTGAAAGACACGCTGTTGAACATGTCGGTGCTGTTCATTCCCTTTGCGATGTTTGTCATTGTCGGGGCGGCCAATGCGGTCAACTTGACCGATGGGCTGGATGGATTGGCCATCATGCCGGTGATGATCGCCGGCGGCACGCTGGGTGTGATTGCCTATGCGGTGGGGCGGGTCGATTTTACCGAATATCTTGATGTGCATTACGTGCCGGGCACGGGCGAGATCCTGATTTTCACCGCCGGGTTGTTCGGCGGCGGTCTCGGGTTTCTGTGGTATAATGCGCCGCCTGCGGCGGTCTTCATGGGCGACACCGGTTCACTTGCACTGGGCGGTGCGCTGGGGGCGATTGCCGTCGCCACCAAACACGAGATCGTGCTGGGCATCGTCGGCGGTCTTTTCGTGGTCGAGGCGCTGTCGGTCATCATTCAGGTGCTCTATTTCAAACGCACCGGCAAACGCGTGTTCCTGATGGCCCCGATCCACCACCATTACGAGAAGAAGGGCTGGGCCGAGCCAACCATCGTGATCCGGTTCTGGATCATTTCGCTGATCCTGGCGATCATCGGGCTGGCCACATTGAAAGTACGGTAATTTCCGGCAAAGGGGTTTGGGCATGAAGACTATTGTTTGCAGCTGTATGATGGCGGCCGTGTCGGCCCTGACCATGGCCCTGCCTCTGACCCTGGCCCCGGCGATGGCCGATGCGCAGCCCAAATCGGTGATCATTTCCCTGTGTCAGGCGGGGTTGGGCGCGGGCACCGAAACCGAGCTTGCCGAATTTCTGGCCGGTCCCTGGCAGATGACCGCCCCCGGCACAGGCTTTACCACCGGCACCAATCAAATGGTTGTCGATCTGGCGGTTGATCCGGCGAGCGGTGGATTGCGCATGGGCGGTGGCGGAATGTCCGTGCCGCTGGTGCCGTTGAATGCCGCGCTTGAAGCGGGCAATATGGATTGGCCAGAGCCCCCGATCGACATGTCGGTTCCGGCGCTGACCCCGGGCGGATTGACGCAACAGGATGTCGAGGTGCTGACCGGCTGCGCAGATCCGTTGCGCTATTGGTGGCAATTCGGCAAGGGCGACCGCCGCAGCTGGGGCGCGCTGATGTTTTTCGGCAATGATGATGCGGTGGGATATATGGCCAACAGCGCCGGCGGCACGCGACAGGTGCAATTGCATCGGGCCGCCGCCAACTGAGCGGTTGCGGGGTCTTTCCTATTCGCGATCAATCCGCTAGCGCTGGATCAACGCAAAAAGGGTGGCGAAGATGATCCCAGTGACCGGGTATGAAAATCACAATGTGGCTGTGCTTGGGCTTGGGCGCTCTGGTCTTGCGGCGGCACGCGCGCTGGCGGCGGGTGGGGCCGTGCCGGTCTGTTGGGATGACAATCCGGGCGCGCGTGATCGCGCCGAGGCAGAGGGCTTTGCCTGTGCCGACCTGACGAAACAGGGGGCGTTCGACGCGATTGCCGCGCTGATCGTCTCTCCCGGTATTCCGCATCTCTACCCGAGCCCCAATCCGGTTGTCGCTGCCGCGCTTGACGCCGGCGTGCCGGTCGACAATGACATTGGATTGTTCTTCCGCTCGCTGGCCAATGATGGCTGGCACAGCTACGACACCGCGCCCCGCGTGGTGGCGGTGACCGGATCAAACGGCAAATCCACCACATCGGCCTTGATCCATCACATCCTGGAAACCACGGGGCGCGACGTGCAATTGGCCGGCAATATTGGCCGGGGGGTGTTGGATATTGACCCGCCGGGGGATGGCGGCGTTGTGGTGCTGGAACTCAGCTCGTATCAAACCGAATTGGCGCGGGCGCTGACGCCGGATGTTGCGGTCTTTACCAACCTCAGCCCCGATCATCTGGACCGGCACGGCGGCTTTGGCGGATATTTCGCGGCCAAACGCCGGCTCTTTGCCGAGGGCGGACCGGACCGCGCGATCATTGGCGTCGACGAGGACGAGGGCAAATTCCTTGCCGGGCAGATGGCCGAAGGCCCGGGCGACGACCGGGTGATCCGGGTCTCTTCCGGCAGCAAATTGACGGGATCAGGTTGGAATGTCTTCGCCCGCAAAGGCTATCTTGCGGAGTTCCGCAAAGGCCGTCAGGCCGGGTCGATCGACCTGCGCACGATCAAGGGTCTGCCGGGGGCACATAACCACCAAAACGCCTGCGCGGCCTATGCTGCATGTCGCACGCTGGGGCTTGCGCCACGGGTGATTGAACAGGCGTTTCACAGCTTCAAGGGGCTGCCGCATCGCAGCCAGATCATCGCCGAAGCGGGCGGGGTGGTTTATGTCAATGACAGCAAGGCCACCAATGTCGACAGCGCGGCCAAGGCATTGGCCGCTTTCAAAAGCATCCGCTGGATCTGTGGCGGCCTGCAAAAAGAAGGTGGTCTTGACGGGCTGGGCGCGGCACTGGGAAATGTGGTCAAGGCCTATGTGATCGGACGCGAGGCCGCCGGATTTGCCATGGGCATGCCGGGGGTCGAGGCCGAGGTCTGTACAGATATGAGCACCGCCGTCGCACGTGCAATGCAAGACGCGCAAGAGGGGGAAACGGTCCTGTTGGCCCCCGCCGCGGCAAGCTTTGATCAATATGACAATTTCGAACAGCGCGGCACGGATTTCACCCAGAATGTGTTGGCTTTGCTCGACACCAAATAGGCGTGCCAATCGGCAACCGGGGCGGCGTAGGCTGCGAAACACCCTCTGGCACGGCGTGCCGGGGGGTTAGTTTTCCCGCGACGCCCCCGGGACTTCGCCAAAGATCGACTGACGCAACCGTTGCAGATGGCCCTGTGCCACAGCGTCGAGATGCACCACGCCGGGTTGGACCGGAATTTCCGGCAGGTTGAGGATGCGCGCAATGGCAAACCGATGTTCGCCGCCGCCGCTGCGGATTGCGCGGCCATTTCGGTCGATATGAACGAAAATTCCGCCATGCTCGCGCCGGAAACGGTCGGGAAGGGTGCTGCGCGGGCGCAATTGGCCGGCGCGTTTCACGGTCTCAAACAGCGCATCAATGCGGTCATAGCGCCGCTTCAGATCGTCAAGCGTGCGGCATTCATCCGACTGGCCGGTCTTGGCGATAATCTTCAGATGTCGTTCGAACAATCCGGTGTCCTGCCACGCCACCCCGTCGACGAAATGCGCCCGGCAAGCGAGGTATTTTGCGCTGTCCATCAGCGGCGTGATCGACAGATCCCAATCGCCGCCCTCGACATGGCCGCTGTATTGGCGGCGAAATTTCGGGGCGCCCTGTGCCGGGTTTGGGACATATGTGGCATGCACATCTGCCAAAGGCACAAAAAGGGGTTCATCGCTAAGCGGGGCATGGGTGCCAAACCGCATCCGGTTGGCCATATCGCGCGCAAATTTGCGCGGCACTTTTGCTTCGAGCGAGCGGAATATATTGGTCGGACGTAGCGGCGGATATTCGATAAATGCCATGCGGCCACCTGTTTATTGCAACAGGTATGTAACAGCCAGATGTAGGTTTTGTAAATATCCTGGGGCTGGTCTTGGACTTAGGCTTGGGATCGGATTGCGCTGCCGGCGGCCCAACCCGACGACCAGGCCCATTGAAAGTTATATCCCCCCAGCCATCCGGTGACATCCACCGCCTCGCCAATCGCAAAAAGACCGGGCAGGGATTTGGCCATCATGTCGCGCGAATTCAGCTCGTCGGTGTCAATGCCGCCGATCGTGACTTCGGCGGTGCGATAGCCCTCTGATCCTGTGGGTTTTTGCCGCCAATCGGCAAGCCCGTCACAGATCTCGCGCAACCGCGCATCGCTTTGATCCGCAAGGTTCCCGGCCAGCCGGAGGTCACCGGCCAGAAAATCCACAAGCCGCGATGGAAGATGCCGCGCCAGGGCCGTGGTCAGGTTCACACGTCCGGCGCTTTGGCGTGCGTCGCGCAACGCCGCGAAAAGACCGGCAGGGGCCAAGTTCACGCTGATTTCATCGCCTTCGCGCCAGAAGGATGAAATTTGCAGGATCGCCGGGCCGGACAAGCCACGGTGCGTGAACAGCATTGCCTCGTCAAAACCCGTCGTATTGGCGCGCGCGGTGACCGGCAGTGACAGCCCCGACAAGCTGGCAAACCTTTGGTCGGAAAAGGTCAGCGGCACCAATGCCGGCCGTGTCTCTGTGATCTTCAGGCCGAATTTGGTGGCAATCTCATAGGACAGACCGGTCGCGCCCATCGCCGGGATGGATTTGCCGCCGGTGGCCAGCACCAGGTTGCGGATCCGCACTTCGGTTTTCTGGCCTTCGCGTTCGAGCAATACATGAAAATGCGTGCCATCATGGCGCAGCCCCTTGACCGAGGTCTTGAGCCAGAGATCCGCACCGGCCTCGCGCAGTTCCTGTACCAGCATGTTGACGATCTGGGTCGATTTGCCGTCACAGAACAATTGGCCCAGGGTTTTCTCATGCCAGGCGATGCCATGCCGGTCGACCAGGGAAATGAAATCCCATTGGGTATACCGCTTTAGCGCCGATTTGCAGAAATGCGGATTTTGCGACAGAAAATTATCCGGGCCGGCGTACATATTGGTGAAATTGCAGCGCCCGCCGCCGGAAATTCGGATCTTTTCACCCGGCGCCTTGGCATGATCAATCACAAGCGTGCCCGGCCCGGCATGGGCGGCGCACATCATGCCAGCAGCGCCAGCCCCGATAATCAACGTCTTTGTGTCCATGTGGCAGCGGTGCCCCGATCCCGCGCAAAAGGCAAGGGGCGGCGGTGGAAACCCTCTGTCCTGGCGACGTGGTTGGGGCGGAAATTCTGGGTTTTTTCGGGTTTTGCCGCATTCGGGTGCCGAACCTGGCCTGCTAATGGCCCGAATTGGACCTGACAATGCGCAAGGGGTGTGGCGCTTTCTTCTGGCCGGATAGGCAAAAAATCGGTACACTCCCGCTCAGACCCCGAAAACGGGGCGATTGAGGCAGTTTGAGTGGCAGGTTCCCATGACGGAAATGGTCTATGGCGCGGCACCCGTACGGGATGTCGAGCCGGTGCTCCCAAAATGGTGGCGCACAATCGACAAGATGTCGATGTCGTTTATCCTTATCCTTTTTGTGATCGGCATCCTGTTGGGATTGGCGGCTTCGCCCCCCTTGGCCGCCAAGAACGGATTTGAGCCTTTTCATTATGTGACCCGTCAGGCGGTGTTTGGTGGTGCGGCGCTGGTGGCGATGCTCTTGACCTCGATGATGTCGCCGGTGGTCGTGCGCCGATTGGCGGTGATGGGATTTGCCGTGGCCTTTGTGGCACTGGCGCTTCTGCCGGCCCTCGGCACCGATTTTGGCAAAGGCGCGGTGCGGTGGTACAGCCTGGGCTTTGCCAGTGTGCAGCCGTCCGAATTCCTCAAACCCGGATTTGTTGTGGTTGCGGCCTGGATGATGGCCGCCAATCAGGAAATCAACGGCCCGCCGGGGCGGATGTGGTCCTTTGGTCTGTGCATCACCATCGTGTTGATGCTGGCGTTGCAGCCTGACTTTGGTCAGGCGTGTCTTGTCATGTTTGGCTGGGGGGTGATGTATTTCGTGGCGGGTGCGCCGATGCTGTTGCTGGTGGCGATTGCGGGCTGTGTGGTGCTGGCGGGAACCGTGGCCTATTCCAGTTCTGAACATTTCGCCCGCCGGATCGACGGCTTTTTGACGGCGGATGTCGATCCCACCACCCAGCTGGGCTATGCCACCAATGCCATCCGCGAAGGCGGTTTTGTCGGTGTGGGTGTCGGTGAGGGCCAGGTGAAATGGTCGCTGCCGGATGCCCATACGGATTTCATCATTGCGGTTGCCGCCGAGGAATACGGCCTGGTGCTTGTGCTGGCGATTATCGCGCTATATGCGGGCGTCGTTCTTTTCTCGTTGGGGCGACTGATGCGCGAGCGCGATCCATTTATTCGGCTGGCCGGCACGGGACTGGCCTGTATGTTCGGGGTTCAGGCCATGATCAACATGGGGGTTGCCGTGCGGCTGTTGCCGGCCAAGGGCATGACCTTGCCCTTTGTCAGCTATGGCGGCTCGTCCCTGATTGCCACTGGCATCGCGGTTGGCATGTTGCTGTCCTTTACCCGGACCCGGCCACAGGGCGAAATCGGCGATATTCTGCGGGGACGGGTCAGGTGATCCCGACACTTCCACACTGCGCAATGCCCCGGTCTGACATTGGGCGCATGGCATGAGCAAACGCACCAAGCTTCTGGTTATCGCGGCGGGGGGCACCGGCGGACATATGTTCCCGGCGCAATCCCTGGCCGAAGAGATGCTGGCGCGCGGCTGGCGGGTCAAACTGTCGACCGATGCGCGCGGCGCGCGGTACACCCAGAACTTTCCGCATATGGTCGAGATTGATCAAATCTCTTCCGCGACCTTTGCCCGTGGTGGTATTTTGGCCAAGGGGCTGGTGCCGCTGCGTATTCTGGGCGGTGTTGCGTCGGCGGCCTTTGCGATGTTGCGCGACCGGCCTGCGGCGGTTGTGGGGTTTGGCGGCTATCCGTCGATCCCGGCGCTGTCGGCGGCCTGGATGCTGCGCCTGCCACGTATGATCCATGAACAAAACGGCATTCTGGGCAAGGTGAATCGGGTGTTTGCCAAACGCGTCGATGCGATGGCCTGTGGCACCTGGCCGACCGTCCTGCCCGAGGGTGTGACGGGCGCGCATACCGGCAACCCGGTGCGTGCCGCGATATTGGAGCGGGCCGGTGCCAGCTATATCCCGCCTGGCGATTACCCGATGTCGATCCTCGTGATGGGCGGCAGCCAGGGCGCAAGGGTTCTGTCCGATGTGGTGCCGCCGGCCATTGCCGGCCTGCCGATGGAGATGCTGCAAAACATCCGCGTCAGCCATCAGGCCCGGGGCGAAGACCACGAACGGGTCACCCAGTTTTATCGCGACCATAATATTGACGCCGATGTACAGCCCTTCTTTCATGATGTGCCGCGCCGCATGACCGAGGCGCAATTGGTGATCAGCCGGGCCGGTGCGTCCTCTATTGCGGATCTGACCGTGATTGGCCGCCCTGCGATTCTGGTGCCCTATGCGGCCGCCACCGGCGATCACCAAAGCGCCAATGCCCGCGGCATGTCCGAAGCCGGGGCCGCCGTCGTGATCCCCGAAAGTGAATTGAACGTCGACCCGCTGACCGCGTCCATTCATCAGATCCTGAACCAACCAGAGGGCGCATTGCATATGGCGCAATCGGCGCTTGGTCTGGGAAAGACCGGTGCCGCGCAGGATCTGGCCGCGATGGTCGAAGCTCTGGCCGAGGGTCAGACACCCACAGTGCGAAAGGATGCAGAATGAACGCAGCCGCCACCAAACTGCCCACGGATGTCGGGCCGATCCACTTTGTCGGCATTGGCGGCATCGGCATGTCCGGGATTGCAGAGGTGCTTTTGAACCTTGGCTATCAGGTGCAGGGCAGTGATCTGAAAACGTCCAAGATCACCGAGCGGCTCGAAGGTCTTGGCGCGCGGGTCTTTGTGGGGCAGAAGGCCGAAAATCTGGACGGGGCCGAGGTGGTTGTCATTTCGTCGGCAATCAAACCCGGCAACCCAGAGCTGGATGAAGCCCGTGCCAACGGTCTGCCTGTGGTGCGCCGGGCCGAAATGCTGGCCGAGCTGATGCGTCTCAAATCCAACATTGCCATCGCCGGAACGCATGGCAAGACCACGACCACCACCATGATGGCCGAGCTTATGGTCGCCGGCGGTTTTGATCCGACGGTGGTCAATGGCGGGATCATTCACGCCTATGGTTCGAACGCCCGGATGGGGCAGGGCGAATGGATGGTGGTCGAGGCCGATGAAAGCGACGGCACCTTCAACCGACTGCCCGCGACAATCGGTGTTGTTACCAATATCGACCCCGAGCATATGGAGCATTGGGGTGATTTCGACAGCCTGCGCCAGGGGTTCCTGGATTTCGTGTCGAACATTCCCTTCTATGGTCTTGCGGTGTGCTGCACCGATCATGAAGAGGTACAGCGCCTGGTTGGCAAGGTCACGGACCGGCGCATTGTGACCTATGGCTTCAATTCGCAGGCCGATGTGCGGGCCGTTAACCTGCATTACGTCGGCGGCGTGGCGAAATTCGATATCGCACTTCAGGCCGAGGGCATGATGATCGAAGATTGCGCTCTGCCGATGCCCGGTGATCACAATGTACTGAACGCCTTGTCTGCGGTGGCTGTCTGTCGCCATCTGGGCATGAAAACCAGTGAAATCCGCGATGCTTTGGCGAAGTTTGGCGGTGTTAACAGGCGTTTTACCAAAGTGGGCGAAGTTGATGGCGTGACCATCATCGACGATTACGGACATCACCCGGTTGAAATCGCTGCTGTGCTGAAAGCGGCGCGCCAGGCCTGTGAGGGGCGGGTGATCGCGGTGCACCAACCGCATCGCTATTCACGGTTGGAAAACCTGTTTGAAGATTTCTGTGCCTGTTTCAATGAGGCCGATGTGGTGGCGATTGCCGATGTCTTTGCCGCCGGTGAAGACCCGATTGCGGGCGCGTCGCGCGATGATCTGGTGGCGGGGTTGCGCCGTCATGGTCACCGCCATGCCAGTGCGCTGGCCGGGGCGGATGATCTGGCCGGATTTGTCCGCGCAAACGCCGGGCCGGGGGACATGGTGGTCTGTCTTGGCGCGGGCACGATCAGCGCCTGGGCCAATGCCCTGCCGGATCAATTGAAAGCGGCGGGTTGATGTCCCTGTCGCTGGTGCTTGCATGTCTTTGGGTCTTGGCCGCCAATCTGGCGGCGGCCTTGCCGTCGAATGACAACCATTGGCGCCGTGCCTATGCGCTGATTGCTGTGGGTGTGCCTTTGCTTGGGTTTGTCACCTATCAAAACGGCCCTTGGATCGGCCTGTTGACGCTGCTGGCCGGGATGAGTGTTCTGCGCTGGCCTGTGATCTATCTTGGCCGCTGGATGCGACGCATGGCCGGGGGCGGCGCGCGTTAAGACCGCAGCGGCGGATCAGACCAAATAATCGGACAGGGTAAGGAATACCCCAGTTGCCGCAAGGGCATCTTCGCGACTAGGCTTTGTCAAACAAGTCGGGAGCGGAGATATGGAACCGGATCAGATCAAATATGCCCTTTTCATCGCGGGATTGGCGATGGTAGCCGGTTTGTTGGGGCATCAATTGGTGCGGCGCGGCTCTGTGTGTGAATATTTCTGCCTGCTGGGAATGGTGATCATCGCTGGCGCGGTGACCTATTCCATGGCGCAGTCTGCGGTGGGCTGGGATGCATTGGCCTATTTCCTGATTGTGGCGTTTCTTGCACTGCCAGCCCTGACGGGATTGAGCCTTGGCGGGCTTGTCGCCTGGTGGCGGGCACGGCGCGACAATGCCAGCGCCCACGAAGATGTGCGGCCCGACGCCAGAGCAGAGGTTGGGGCAGAGGTCTGAGCAGAGGTTCGGGCAAAGGCCTAGCTGAAGACCGGTTGACGGGGCTTTTCCTGCGCTGCAAACCGCCTTATGACCGAAGCGTTTCGGAAAGGGCGGGTAATGAACAATTCTGTACAGATGCCAGAGGTGCGCGGACGGCTGACCCAGGATCGGGCGCTTGCCGATCTGACATGGTTGCGGGTTGGCGGACCGGCGGATTGGCTGTTTCAGCCCGCAGATACCGATGATCTGGCGGGGTTTCTGCGTGCGCTGGACCCGGCGGTGTCGGTCTTTCCCATGGGGGTTGGATCGAACCTGATTGTGCGCGACGGTGGCCTGCGGGCCGTGGTGGTGCGCATGGGGCGGGGGTTCAACGCGATCTCCGTCGATGGCACCCGGGTGACGGTGGGCGCCGCCGCATTGGATGCCCATGTTGCCAAACGGGCGGCAGAGGCCGGGGTCGATCTGACCTTTCTGCGCACCATTCCCGGTGCGATTGGCGGCGCGGTGCGGATGAATGCCGGGTGCTACGGGTCGTATGTCGCGGATCATTTTGTCGAAGCCACTGCCGTGACCCGCGAGGGCGCGATTGTGACGCTCACCGCCGATGACCTCAACTTTCGCTACCGACAGACCGATCTGCCCGATGGCTGGGTTCTGACACAGGCCGTTTTGCAGGGCGCGCGGGGGGATGCGCAGGAACTTGCCCAAAAAATGGACGATCAGCTGGCCAAACGCGACGCCACCCAACCCACCAAGGACCGCACAGCCGGATCGACCTTTCGCAATCCGGCCGGATTTTCCAGCACCGGGCGGGCAGACGATAGCCATGAATTGAAGGCCTGGAAGGTGATTGACGACGCTGGAATGCGTGGCGCAACCATTGGTGGTGCGCAGATGAGCGAGAAACACTCCAATTTTCTGATCAACACCGGCAGCGCCACCGCAGCAGATCTGGAAGATCTGGGCGAAGAAGTGCGAAAAAAGGTTTTTCAAACCAGCGGAATAGCGTTACACTGGGAAATCATGCGGGTTGGCGAAAAGCTTTGACCCGCCAAGGTCGAAAAACGGCCAGATACTGAACCATATGGTTCGACATAATAAACGAACCGGCAGGTTCGATAAAATTAGGGCCCGAGCAGGTCCAGAAAAGTTGAGGCGATGTGAGCATGTCGAGCAGGGCAGGCTCCCGAGTTGCGGTGTTGATGGGTGGCCCCTCTGCGGAGCGTGAGGTGTCGCTGTCTTCGGGGCGCGAATGCGCTGTGGCGCTCAGGGGCGAAGGCTTTGAGGTTATAGAGATCGACGCCGGGCAGGATCTGCCCGCGCAGCTTGCCACGGCTGCGCCTGATGTTGTGTTCAACGCCCTGCATGGTCGTTGGGGCGAAGATGGCTGTGTGCAGGGCATGTTGGAATGGCTGGGTCTGCCCTATACGCATTCCGGCGTGCTGGCCTCGGCGCTGGCAATGGACAAGCAGCGCAGCAAACAGGTTTTTCGCGACGCTGGATTGCCGGTTGTCGAAAGCGTGATTGCCGCTGCCGCCGATGTGCGCGCGGGCCATGTGTTGACGCCGCCCTATGTGGTCAAACCCAACAACGAAGGCTCGTCCGTTGGTGTCTATCTGGTCGAGGCCGAAAACAACGGCCCGCCGCAATTGTCCGATGACATGCCGGAATTCGTCATGGTCGAAACCTTTGCGCCGGGACGTGAATTGACAACCACGGTGATGGGCACGGGCGAAAACGATCCCGGGGCGCTGACCGTGACCGATATCATCACCACCGGGTGGTACGATTACGACGCCAAATACAAAGAGGGCGGGTCGCGCCATGTGGTGCCGGCCGATATTCCAAAGGACATTTTTGCCGCCTGCCTCGATTATGCGACACGGGCGCATGTTGCGCTTGGCTGTCGCGGTGTCAGCCGCACCGATTTCCGCTGGGATGCGGCGCGCGGTCTGGATGGGTTGATCCTGTTGGAAACCAATACCCAACCGGGAATGACCCCCACGTCGCTGGCACCGGAACAGGCCGCGACACAGGGCATCAGCTTTGGCCAACTTTGCGCCTGGATGGTGGAGGAGGCCTCATGTCATCGCTGAGTGATCCCCCCGCCAAAGGCCGGATTTTCCGCGCCTATCACCCGGCACATGGCGGGCCGACGCCGCCGGTTCAAACACCCCAAGCCAGACCCAACGCCCCCCGGCCCAACGCGCCCCGGCCCAAGGCCGATCCGGCGCCGTCACGTTGGTCCTATCGGATGCAGCGGTTGATGCTGACGCCGATGTTTCGCCATATGCTGCGCATCGGGGTGCCGCTGGCGGTGACCTTGTTGATTGGCACCATCTGGCTGTCCGATGAGACCCGGCGCGAGGCTTTGAACAGCAAGCTGGTGGATATGCGTGTCGCGATCGAACAGCGCGATGAATTCATGGTGCACATGATGCGGGTCGATGGCGCCGGTCTTGGCGTGTCCGAGGACATCCGCGAGATCCTGGCCGTCGATTTTCCGGTGTCGTCCTTTCATCTCGATCTGGATCAGATCCGCGAAACGATTGCCGGTCTGGACGCGGTGGAACGGATCAGTCTGCGGATCAAGCCGGGCGGCGTGCTTCAGGTTAATGTGGTTGAACGGGTGCCGGCGGTGGTCTGGCGGTCGGGGCAGGGGCTGGAACTTCTGGATGCCCAGGGGTTCCGGGTGTCGTCCTTGGCCCATCGGTCAGAGCGCCCCGATCTTGCGGTGATTGCCGGCGACGGTGCCGAGACCGAGGTCGAAGAGGCGCTGGCGATTTTGGCGGCCGCGACCCCCCTGAACGCGCGTTTGCGCGGATTGGTTCGGGTGGGTGAACGGCGCTGGGATCTGGTGCTGAACCGGGGTCAGCGAATTCAGCTGCCTGCAAATCAACCGGTGCCGGCATTGGAACGCGTTCTGGCGTTGGACAAGATCACGCCGCACGGCATGTTGGATCGTGATCTGGCGGTGGTCGACATGCGGTTGCCGGACCGGCCAACGATACGAATGAATGACAACGCAGTCACAGAATTGCGGAAAATCAAGGCGGAAGAGCTTGGAGTTAGGGCAAAATGATCGAGTTGTATGAATCCCAGCGGGCCATGCGCAACATGCGCAAGGCGGCAATGCAACGCGGCGTGATTGCCATTCTGGACGTGGGCAGCGCCAAGATCGCTTGTCTGGTCCTGCGATTTGATGGCACGGAAAAAAGCGTCGATACCGGGGTTGGCTCGCTTGCGGGGCAATCCGGGTTTCGGGTGATTGGCGCTGCGACCACCCGGTCGCGCGGCGTGCGGTTTGGCGAAATCTCGGCGATGGGCGAAACCGAACGCGCCATTCGCACCTCTTTGCAATCGGCCCAGAAGATGGCCGGCATTCGGGTGGATCACGTGATTGCCTGTTTCTCCGGTGGCGGTCCGCGTTCTTATGGTTTGGCGGGCGAGGTCGAGGTGCATGGCCAGACGGTCGATGAACAGGATGTGGCGCGGGTGCTGTCGTCTTGTGATGTGCCGGACTTTGGCGCCGGGCGCGAGGTGCTGCACGCACAACCGGTGAATTTTGCGCTGGATCATCGTTCCGGGTTGGACGATCCGCGCGGTCAGATCGGCAACAACCTGTCCACTGACATGCATATGTTGACGGTAGATGCACAGGCGATCCAGAATCTGGCGCATTGCGTCAAACGCTGTGATCTGGAATTGGCCGGGCTGGCCAGTTCCGCATATGTCGCGGGCAATGCGGCGCTGGTCGAGGACGAGCAACAGCTGGGCGCGGCCTGTATCGACATGGGCGGCGGGGCGACCGGTATCTCGATCTTCATGAAAAAACACATGATCTATTCCGATGCGGTGCGGATGGGCGGCGATCATGTCACCAGCGACATTTCCATGGGGCTTCAGGTGCCGATGGCGATGGCCGAGCGGATCAAGACCGTGCACGGCGGCCTTGTTGCGACCGGCATGGATGACCGCGAGATGATCGGCATTGGCGGCGAGACCGGCGATTGGGAACATGATCGCCGCACTGCCAGCCGGGCCGAATTGATTGGCATCATGCGTCCACGGGTCGAAGAAATTTTGGAAGAGGTGCGCGTGCGCCTTGACGCGGCAGGGTTTGAGCATCTGCCAAGCCAGCAAATCGTGTTGACCGGCGGCGCGAGCCAGATCCCGGGACTTGATGCGCTGGCGTCACGTATTCTGGGCCATCAGGTCCGGTTGGGCCGGCCGCTGCGGGTGCATGGTCTGCCGCAGGCGGTCACCGGCCCCGGTTTTTCGGCGGCTGTGGGGCTGTGCCTGTTTGCCGCCCACCCCCAGGACGAATGGTGGGACTTTGACCTGCCGGTCGATCGGTATCCGGCGCGTTCATTGAAGCGGGCGGTCAAATGGTTTCGTGACAATTGGTAGCAACCTGAGCCGTTGAATGCGGCTGCACCTGTGGATAACACTGTGGATAAACCGGCCATTTGACCGGGTTACCTTGTGTCATGACCACAATACTTCCGCCATATTTGGGAAATTCGCCGGCATCCGGCAGAAATGGGCATCTTTTTGCCCATATTTTGCGGTTTATTCATGTTTTTTACGTGACGCCGGCCTGCCATTTCGGCATAATGTAGAGTAATAGGCAGGAAAATGCCCGGTCAGGGTATAAAGCAGGCGGACAAGGCGGACAGTTATGACATTGAATCTTTCAGTACCCGGACACGACGAACTGCGGCCCCGCATCACGGTTTTCGGCGTGGGCGGTGCAGGCGGAAACGCGGTCAACAACATGATTGAAAAGGCGCTTGAAGGCGTCGAATTTGTTGTCGCGAACACCGATGCACAGGCGCTGCAACAATCCAATGCTGCCAGCCGGGTGCAGCTGGGCGTCAAAGTGACCGAAGGCCTGGGCGCGGGCGCCAAGGCGACGATCGGCGCCGCTGCTGCGGAAGAAAGCATTGAAGAGATTGTCGACCATCTGGCGGGGGCACATATGTGTTTCATCACCGCCGGGATGGGCGGCGGCACCGGCACCGGCGCGGCCCCGATCATTGCGCAAGCGGCGCGGGAACTTGGGGTTCTGACGGTTGGTGTTGTGACCAAGCCGTTCCAGTTCGAAGGCGCGAAGCGGATGCGTCAGGCCGAAGATGGCGTTGAGGCGCTGCAAAAGGTCGTGGATACGCTGATCATCATTCCCAACCAGAACCTGTTCCGGCTGGCGAACGAAAAAACCACATTTACCGAAGCTTTCAGCCTGGCGGACGATGTGCTCTATCAGGGTGTGAAGGGTGTGACGGACCTTATGGTGCGTCCGGGCCTGATCAACCTCGACTTTGCTGACGTGCGCGCCGTGATGGACGAAATGGGCAAGGCGATGATGGGCACGGGCGAGGCCGACGGCGAAGATCGCGCAATCCAGGCGGCGGAAAAGGCGATTGCCAACCCGCTGCTGGACGAGATTTCGCTGCGCGGCGCCAAGGGCGTGCTGATCAACATCACCGGTGGTACCGATTTGACGCTGTTCGAACTCGACGAAGCGGCCAACCGCATTCGCGAAGAGGTGGACGCAGACGCCAATATCATCGTCGGCTCGACCCTGGACGAGGCGATGGGCGGTCAGATGCGCGTCAGCGTTGTAGCCACAGGCATTGATGCCTCCGACGTGCAAATGGATATTCCCGTGCCGCGTCGTTCGCTGGCCGAGCCTCTGAAACAGGTGCCCGCTGCGGCCCCAGCCGCTGTCGAAGCACCGGCCCCGGCCGAACCTGCGCCCGCACCAGTGGCGGCCACCCAGGCCGAAGAACATCAGCCGGTGGCCTTTGAACAGGCCGCGCCCGAAGCCGCTGAAGCGCCAGAAGAACCTTCGTTGTTCAACGGGTTTGAGCAGCGCACGGATGTTGCGGCGGATGACGATCTTCCGCCCCCGGCCTATCAGCCGGATGTGCCGCAATTCGAACCCAGCCATGCACGCTACGAAGAAGACGAGACCGAGTCCTTTGTCGCGCCCAAGGCCCCGACACCCGGCACCCCATCGCCCGAAGCTTTGGCCCGTTTGCAGGCTGCGGCACATCGTGCCGGTGGCGGCGCACCGCGCGGCGCAGAGCCACGTCAGGACGGCGCAGAGCCGGACCGCCCGCGGTTTGGTATCAACTCGCTGATCGGTCGGATGACCGGCCATGGTCAGGAAGGCGGGCATGCACAGCAACCGCGCCGTCAGCCGCCCATGCAAACCCCGGCAGCAAGCCATGCGCCCGAGCCTCAGGCCGACCCTGAGCAGGAGCGGATTGAAATCCCCGCCTTCCTGCGCCGTCAAGCCAACTGAGGCAACGCAGCCCAAGATTGAAAAGGGTCCCTTCGGGGGCCCTTTTTTGTTGTGCGGCTGGTGTGGGGGGAATGTCTTGCGCCACCGCGGTGGGGGAGTGCCGGCGAAAACTGGCGAAAAACGGCAGAACCCCGGCACGCAAAATGCAACAAACCGCGCCAGAAACGCCCGGTTTGTGGTCACGATTAAGGGTTTGCACCATAATCATGCAACATGAATTCAGACATGAATTCAATGGCTTGACCCTAATATGCAAGTTGTCGCCGATGGATTCGGCCATATGTTTCAACACGTTGCATTACGTTATTTGAGAAGATGCGGCACAATTCGTATCTCTGCCTCATCACCGATCCGCAGTGATGTCTTTGGTGGCACCGGGCCTGAAACCGGGTTCCACCACGTCGACCGCCCAGGGCGGGAATTTTGCGGAAATGCTGCCGGGACCATCAAAGGCCCCCATGTGGCAAGGGAAGAAGACAAGAGGTAGCAACGTGCAGGCAACGCTTAAATCCAAGATCCGCTTTGACGGTGTCGGCCTGCACTCTGGCCGCCCGGTACGCATGATCATTTCTCCGGCTTCGGCGGGATATGGCATCTGGTTCAAACGGACGGATATTCATTTTGGCGACACCATGATCCCGGCGCGCTGGGATTCTGTTGTGCGCTCGCCGCTGTGCACGCGTATCGTCAATGGTGCCGGTGTCGAAGTGTCGACCATCGAACATGTCATGGCCGCACTTGCGGGCTGTGGTGTGCATAATGCGCTGATCGAAATCAACGGACCCGAGGTGCCGATCCTTGATGGTTCCGCCGCGCCGTTCGTCGATGCAATTCTGGCCCGTGGCGTGCGGGAGCTGGACATGCCGGTCGCCGCGCTGAAGGTTGAAAAAACCGTCACCGTCGAAACCGACAGCGGCTGGGCGCGGTTGTCGCCTGCGGACACGCTGTCGATGTCGTTCCATATCGACTTTGAAGATGCGGCCATCGGCAGCCAGGACAAGCAGATGACCCTGTCCAACGGGGCCTTTGTGCGCGAGCTGTGCGATAGCCGCACATTCTGCCGCAAGTCGGATGTTGACTATATGCACGCCAATGGCCTGGCGCTTGGGGGCACGTTGGACAATGCCGTTGTGGTTGACGGTGACAAGGTCCTCAGCCCCGGCGGCATGCGCCACAGCGACGAGCCTGTGCGCCACAAGATGCTGGATGCGCTTGGCGATCTGTCGCTGGCGGGGGCACCCATTCTGGGCCATTACACCGGTTATCGCGCCGGGCATTCGATGACCAACATGTTGTTGCATGCGCTTTTCAACACACCGGGTGCGGTGCGGTTTGTGGAATGTGATCGTGCCAGCGCCGCGCGTCTGCCCGGGGCGGGCGTGATGCGTCACGATATTCCCGCCGCTGTCGCCTGATTCCCAGGTGAACGGGGCGTCTGCATTGATCCGCCCCGCAGATTTTGCTCAGCTTTCCATGGCATCACCTTCTTTTGCGCCTGTCGATGGTCGGCAGGCGTTTCCATTTTTGGGGAACTGTCGTATGCCCTTTAAGAGATTGCTGGCTTTGTGCTAGGACGGGTTAACCGGGCCAAACAGGCGTTGACGTTTGAACGCCGGGCTGGAACAAAGCCCGACATTCGGGCCGGACTATTGGGTGAGGGTTGATCAGGCATGACAGGCGGCAGACCACTTTTTGGTGTGACATCGCGGGCCATCCTTGTGGCGCTGGTGCTGGCTGTGCCCCTGGCGGGGTGTGGCGAGTCTTATCGTAACGCGCGGGGCAATATCGGGGCATCGAACACCCCGATCGAGGCCTATACCGCCGAACAGATTTTCGAGCGTGGCGAATATGAAGTCGACCGCCGGAAATACTCCGAAGGGGCGCGTTTCTTTTCCGAGATCGAACGGCTGTATCCCTATTCCGAATGGGCCAAGCGTGCATTGATCATGCAGGCCTTTGCCCATCACAAGGACAAGGAATACGAAAGCGCCCGGTCCGCAGCACAGCGTTATATTGATTTCTATCCGGCAGACGAAGATGCGGCCTATGCGCAATATCTGTTGGCGCTATCGTATTATGACCAAATTGACGATGTTGGTCGCGATCAGGGGCTGACCTTTCAGGCATTGCAGGCGCTGCGCACCGTTATCGAAGTCTATCCAGACAGCGAATATGCCCGCTCGTCGATTCTGAAATTCGACCTCGCCTTTGATCACCTTGCCGCCAAGGAGATGGAGATCGGGCGGTATTATCTGAAACGTCAGCACTATACCTCGGCGATCAATCGGTTCCGGGTGGTGGTCGAAGATTTCCAAACCACAACCCACACCGCAGAGGCCCTGCATCGTCTGGTTGAAAGCTATCTGTCGCTGGGCCTGACCCAAGAGGCACAGACCGCCGGCGCAATCCTGGGATACAACTATCAATCCACCGAATGGTACGAAGACAGCTATCGTCTTTTGACCGGGCAGGGGCTTGAACCGAAGTATTTCCAAGGCAGCTGGCTGGGGGCGATCTATCGCCAGATGATCAAGGGTGAATGGCTGTAACAGGGCGGCGGGCAACAGGCCCGGCCCAAGGGGCGTAAATGCTGCGCGCGCTTGATATTCGCGATATGCTGATCATTGATCACCTCGAGCTGGCCTTCCAGCCGGGGTTGAACGTGTTGACCGGGGAAACCGGCGCGGGCAAGTCGATCCTGCTGGATTCGCTGGGCTTTGTGCTGGGCTGGCGCGGGCGGGCCGAATTGGTGCGGTCCGGTGCCAAACAGGGCGAGGTCGTGGCCGAATTCGATCTGTCCCCGGATCATGCTGCCTTTGCCGTGTTGGAAAAGGCCGGTCTGCCGACAGGGGATGAGTTGATTCTGCGCCGGGTGAATTCGGCGGATGGGCGTAAAACGGCCTGGGTCAACGACCGGCGCTGTTCCGGCGAGGTGCTGCGGCAATTGTCGGAAACATTGGTTGAATTGCACGGCCAGCACGACGATCGCGGTCTGTTGAACCCGCGCGGGCATCGTCGGATTCTGGATTCCTTTGCCGGGGTCGAGGCACAGTTGCGCACCACCAGTGCCGCCTGGCGCAGCCTGTCTGCTGCCCGCAAGGCGCTGTCCGAGGCAGAGGCGGCCATGACCGCCATGCGCGAAGAAGAAGATTTCCTGCGTCATGCGGTGGCCGAGGTTGACGCGCTTGATCCGCAACCGGGCGAGGACAGCGAACTGGATGCCAAGCGCCGACTGATGCAGGGGGCGGAACGCATTCGCGAAGATATTTCCCGCGCGGGCGACGCACTTGGCAATGATGGCGCCGAAGGATCAATGGGCGAGGCGATGCGATGGCTTGACGGGGTGGCGGACCGGGCTGACGGTCGGCTGGACGCCCCGCTGGCGGCGCTGTCCCGCGCGCTGGAGGAGCTGGACACAGCCGTGCGTGGGATCGAGGAAACGCTGGATGTGCTGGCTTTCAACCCACATGAATTGGAAGATTGCGAAGAGCGGCTGTTTGCCCTGCGCGCCTTGGCACGCAAGCACAATGTCGGGGCCGAAGCCCTGCCGGAACTGGCCGAGAGCCTGCGCGCGCGGCTGACCAAATTGGATCAGGGGGATGCCGGCCTTGCGGAATTGCGCAGCGCAGCGGATGCAGCACAGGCTGAATATGACGCCGCTGCCGCCGCCCTGAGCGCCGCACGCCACGCCGCCGCGGGCAAATTGGACGCCGCTGTCACCGCAGAACTTGCGCCATTGAAAATGGAGCGCGCGGTGTTTTCCACCGAGATCACGGATGACACGCCGGGCCCTGAGGGGCGCGATGCGGTGGCCTTTACCGTGGCGACCAACCCCGGCGCACCGGCCGGCCCGATTGGCAAGATTGCGTCGGGTGGCGAGCTCAGCCGGTTCTTGCTGGCGCTCAAGGTCTGTCTGGCCGAGGGCAATGACGGCGTAACGATGATCTTTGACGAAATCGACCGGGGTGTCGGCGGGGCCACGGCGGATGCGGTTGGGCGCCGGTTGGCGGCACTGGCCGAGGCCGGTCAGGTGCTGGTGGTGACGCATTCGCCCCAGGTTGCGGCGCTGGGTGCGCATCATTGGCGGGTGGAAAAACGGGTGACCGGCGAGCAGACGCTGTCGCAGGTGGTGCCATTGGATGCCGGCGACCGGATTGACGAAATCGCCCGCATGGTGGCGGGTGACACCATTACGGACGAGGCGCGTGCCGCGGCGCGATCCTTGCTGGCGGGCTGAAGATCAGCCGCGCGCCAGCCGTATCACCCCCATCAAACCGAACAGAAAGACAAAGCCGGTGACGATTGTGCGGGCGATGTTATAGACCTGCCAGGTGCTGGAATAGGCCTGCCAGATCACCTGCGCGGCCTCCAGATCCTCGGGGATTGTCACGGACATCAGCGCCTCGTTCATGGGGACATTGACCGCCATTGTCACGGCGAAAGCCCCGACAATATACAGCAACGCCGCCGTCCCGAACCAAAGCGCCGCCGCGCGATTGCGCCAGGCCAACACGGCAGTCAGGGCAAGCGCCAGAGGGGTGCCAAAAAACGCCGGGGCAAAGACCGCATTGCGCACGCTGGCATTCATGCCGTTCATCGCCGCAATCGAAATGCGCGGGTCGATGGCATCCAGCCCCCACATGGTCGAACAGACCCAAGCGAAGAAAAATCCAAAGATGGCGGCGCTCAACAGCATGGCGAGACAGGTGCTGATAAACAAAAATGGTGCACGGGCGAAGGTCATGAAAAATTCCTTGGTTGGGTTTATGACGGATACCGCCGGGCCGTGACCCGGATGTGACAAGGCGGCGCAATCGCTGCCGCGCGGGGGTCTAAAACTGATTGCCGGGCGGCACCATTTTGCCGGGGTTCAAAATATTCTTGGGATCAAGCGCGCGTTTGATTTCGCCCATGACGCCCCAGGCGGGGCCATGTTCGGCGGCCATGAAATCCAGCTTTCCCATGCCGATCCCGTGTTCGCCGGTGGATGTCCCCCCCAGCGCCAAGGCACGTTCCACCATCCGCGCCGACAGGGCCTTGGCGGCGGCAATTTCCGCCGGATTGCTGTCATCCACCAAAAGGATCGCGTGGAAATTGCCGTCACCGACATGGCCCAGGATCGGGCCGGGGATTGGGCTGGCGGCGATATCGGCCTGGGTTTCCTCCACCGCCTGTGCCAAATGCGACACCGGCACGCAGATGTCGGTAACCACACCACGCGCGCCCTTGCGCGAGGCGAGGATCGCGTAATAGGCATTGTGCCGCATGGTCCAAAGCGCGCTGCGGTCTTCGGCGTTTTGCGACCATTCAAACCCCAGCGCACCATGATCGGCGACGATTTCACCGAACTGTCGCGATTGTTCGGCCACGCCCGCATCGCTGCCGTGAAACTCTACCAAAAGATGCGGCAAAAGCGGGAATTCCATGCCGGAATAGGCATTGACCGCCGCCGCCGTGGCCGCGTCGACAAATTCGATCCGCGCCATCGGCAGGCCAAGTTGCACCGTGTCGGTCACCGCAGCCACCGCGCGGGCCATGTCGGGAAAGGCACAGACCCCGGCGCTGATCGCCTCGGGCTGGCCATGCAGCCGCAGGGTCAATTCGGTAATCAATCCCAATGTGCC
Organism: Marinovum sp. 2_MG-2023; assembly: GCF_030548265.1. Taxonomy (NCBI): domain Bacteria; kingdom Pseudomonadati; phylum Pseudomonadota; class Alphaproteobacteria; order Rhodobacterales; family Roseobacteraceae; genus Marinovum; species Marinovum sp. 2_MG-2023. The sequence goes on from NZ_JAUOSD010000013.1 coordinate 109,712, forward strand.
CTCGCTGCCCACCAACAGCGCGGTGAGGTCATAGCCGGCGGATGATTTGCGCGCCCGCGTGCCGGTGCGTATGATTCGGCCATCGGCCAGCACCGCCTCCAGCCCCAGAACATTGTCGCGCATCGTGCCATAGCGCACCGCAGTGGTGCCGCTGGCGCGGGTGGCCGCCATGCCGCCAAGCGCGGCATTGGCACCGGGATCAACCGGAAAAAACAGCCCCGTGGCACGCAGCTCCTGGTTCAGGACCTCGCGGGTCAGGCCGGGCTGAACACTGACATCCATATCGCCGGGGCGCACATCCAGCACCCGCGTCATACGGGAAAAATCCACCACGACCCCACCCTCGACAGCCAGCGAATGCCCCTCAAGCGAGGTTCCGGTGCCCCAGGCCACCACCGGCACATCGAAGCCTGCACAAATCTTCACCAGGGCGGAAACTTCTTCTGTGGTTTCGGGATAGGCGACCGCATCCGGGGGGATTGGGGCAAAATAGCTCTCGGATCGGCCATGCTGGTCCAAATCGGACTTGGACGTCGTCAACCTCTGGCCTAACAAGGACTTAAGCGCCTCAATGGTTTCCTCTATCCGCGCCCCTGGTCTGGTCATGTCTGCCCCGTCTGATCACCGAAATCGCGCATTCTTACCGTAGCGGCAGAAGCGCGCAAAGATGTGATCGAGTGTAATGACAAATAACAACCAAAACCTTGCCCGACGCCAGATTCGTGAAATGGCCAATGTCTTTGCCCGTGGGTGGCAATTGCTGCGACATCGCGGGCCCAGTCAGGTGCAATTCTGGTTCATCGCATTGCTGATTGGCATTGGGGCGGGTTTTGCGGCGCTGCTGTTTCGCCGCGCAATTGATTGGTTGCAGGCCAGTGTTTACGGCACCGAAGATCTGAGCCAATTGCACAGTTTTGCCGGTACGCTGGATTGGTTCTGGGCGTTGATCATTCCGATGGGCGGCGGCATTGCGGTGGGGGTCATCCTGTATCTGTTCACGACCGATGGCCGGGTCCGGTCGGTGGCGGATGTGATCGAAGGCGCCGCACTTCACGACGGGCGGGTCGAACGCAAAGAGGGGCTGGCCTCGGCGGCCTCTTCCTTGATCACCCTGTCCACCGGCGGATCGACCGGGCGGGAAGGCCCGGTTGTGCATATTGCGGCGATGATTTCCAGCTGGGTATCCAATGTGTTGCATGCGGATGGTATCACCGGGCGTGATCTGCTGGGCTGTGCTGTGGCGGCGGCGGTTTCGGCCAGCTTCAATGCGCCGATTGCCGGGGCGCTGTTCGCGCTTGAGGTGGTGCTGCGCCATTTTGCGCTGCATTCCTTTGCGCCCATTGTGGTGGCCAGCGCGGCGGGCACGGTGATCAACCGGCTGGCCTTTGGTGATGTGACCGAATTTACGCTTCCCGGCACCACGGCCCTGGAATTCTATCTCGAACTGCCGGCATTTTTGATCCTTGGGATGGTGTGTGGGCTGGTGGCTGTGGTGATGATCCGGGCCATATTCTGGGCCGATGATCTGGAAAGCCGGATCCAAAGCCGCATTGGCATGCCCTATTGGATTCGCCCGATGTTGGCGGGGGCGCTGTTGGGCGCGATGGCGATCTTTTTCCCGCATATCATTGGCGTCGGATACGAGACGACTTCGCTGGCGCTGACCGGGCAACTTCTTTTGTGGCAAGCCATTGTTTATGCCATGCTCAAGGTGCTGGCCGTGGCCATCACCATGGCGGGGCGGATGGGCGGCGGGGTGTTTTCGCCGGCCTTGATGGTGGGGGCGTTGACCGGGTTGGCCTTTGGTCTGATCGCGACCGGCCTGTTTCCCAACCATTCCGGCGCCTTCACGCTGTATGCCTTGGCGGGGATGGGCGCGGTTGCGGCGGCGGTGCTGGGCGCGCCGATTTCGACCACGTTGATCGTGTTCGAACTGACCGGCGACTGGCAGACCGGATTGGCGGTGATGGTGACAGTGTCGATTTCAACGGCGGTGTCATCGCGATTGGTGGATCGGTCGTTCTTCCTGACCCAGCTGGAGCGGCGCGGTGTGCATCTGGCCGCTGGGCCACAGGCCTATTTGCTGGCGATGTTTCGGGTCAGTCAGGTGATGCGCCCCTGGGACGCCGAGACCGCCGCGTCCGAGGATGCCTGTTGGAAACTGGTCGAAGAGGGGGTGTATCTGAACGCGAATGCCACCCTGGAAACCGCGATGCCGATGTTTGACACATCGGGTTTGACGTTTGTACCCGTCGTCGCATTACGCGGCGAGGGCCAGCCACCGGAATTGCGGGGGGCATTGTTTCACGTTGATGCGCTCAAGGCCTATAACCGGGCTTTGGCGGCGACGGCAGAAGAAGAACACAGCTGACTGACAGGCGCGTCGGAACAAAGGAATGACCATGCAGATCGAGTTTATCAATCACGCCTCAATCCTGATCACCGAGGGCGAGGTCGCGCTACTGACCGACCCCTGGTATTCCGGCCCGGCCTTTCACAAGGGCTGGCAGCTTCTGGTCGAAACCCCGGATGCGGCGGTTGACGCGCTGCTGGACCGGGTGACACATATCTGGCTTAGCCACGAACACCCCGATCATTTCTCGATCGCATTCTTCAAGACCCATGGGGCCAAGCTGCGCGCGCGCGGCATTGCCATCTGGTTTCAGAAAATTGGCGATCAGCGGGTGGCCGAATTCATTCGCGGCCAGGGGATCGACCTGTGTGAAATGACCTTTGGCCGCGCCTATGACATCGGCGGGATGCAATTGATGTGCCTCAAGGATGATTGGTACGATTCACTTGTGTCGATCAAAACCGCGACGCATCACATTTTGAACCTCAATGATTGCCACATCGACAACCCGAAACGCGCGCGTCAGATCCTGTCGCAGGCGGGGCCATGTGACGTGCTGCTGACCCAGTTTTCCTATGCTGCATGGAAGGGCGGGCCGGACAACACCGCCTGGCGGCAAGAGGCGGCCCAGGCCAAGCTCGACAATATCGCGGTCCAGGCAGAGCTGTTGAACCCCCGCGTCGTCATCCCCTTTGCCAGTTACGTGGCCTTTGCCAATACCCGCAATGTCTATCTGAACGATGCTGCAAACGGGCCGCAGGATGTGCTGGACCGCTTTGGCGATGCGGATTTCGACATTCAGGTGATGAAACCCGGTGATGTGTTCCGGGGCGAGGTCAGCGACGGGATGACCCGCGATGCGGTGGCGTTCTGGAATGCGGCGCGGGATCGGGCGGTTACCGGCCCCTTGATGGAATTCACCAGCAAAACCCCAGCCGAGCTTGAGGCCGTGTTCGCCAAATTCATTGATCGCGTTCATCGCAACAACAGCGTCACGGCCATGCGTCTGGCGCAAAAATACAGCCCGATCCGGCTGTTTCAGCCGGTGGTCATCGAATGCGATGATCTGGGGAAACGGTATGAAATTGATGTCCCCAACGGACGATTCGAAGAAACGACCGCCGCGCCACATCTGAAAATGCATTCAGAATCGCTCTGGTTTCTGTTCCAGAATACGTTTGGTTTTGACACGCTGACGGTGAATGGCTGTCTTGAGGAAATGCAGGCGGGCGGATTTTCCCGCGCAGCGAAATCAATTTCGATCGAAACCCTGAACAACCTGTCGATCCGCTTTGGCCTGGGGCTGATATTCGAACCCCGGTTGATTGCGGTCACGCTTGGCCGGCTCTATGCGGCGGGCAAGAAATTGCGGGGTGGGGCGGCCTAGATCCGCCCCGGCCCTTGCTTGCGGGTTTGACCTCAGACCTCTTCGACCTGAAGATATGCGCCCGGTTGAAACGCCAGATACCCTTTGATCTCTGCGACTTCGGGTTTGGGATCTTCATAGCTCCAGACCACATCCTGAAGCGTCCGGTTTTTGGCATCAATCGAGAAATAGCTGGCTTCGCCTTTGTGCGGGCAGGTGGTTTTCTTGTCCGACGCGTCAAGAAAGGCCATCGCAATATCGCCACGCGGGAAATAGATCACCGGCTTGTGGCCATCTTCGATCAGTTCCAATGCATTGCTGCTTTCACCCAATACGGCGCCACCTGCACGGACAACCCAATTGCCCTCGGCTTTTACGATCCTGATTGTCATTTTCTATCTCCCCACGACACGTCCTTGTACATGCCCCGTGGCATGTAACCGTTTGATGTCAGATTTCTGCAGTTGCGGCATCCAACCACAGTGCGGCCCGATTGCCCAGTCTGTCGCGCAGCAATTGACGACATGTCGCATGATATTCATTCAACCAGCGCCGCTCATCTGCGGTTAACATGTCGGGCGCTATCAGGCGCCGGTCAATCGGGACAAAGGTTAGGGTTTCCCATTCCAGCATCTCGTCAACCGTGCCCCCGGGCAGGGCCGGGGCCGCGCGCACCGTCAAAAGGTTCTCGATCCGGATGCCAAAAGCGCCCTCGCGGTAAAACCCCGGTTCATTCGACAGGACCATGCCCGCCAACAGCGGCTCGGTGCCGGTGCGGGCTAGCCGCGCCGGACCTTCATGCACCGACAGATAGGCCCCAACCCCATGCCCGGTGCCATGGCCGTAATCCTGTCCGGCCTGCCAAAGCGGCATCCGCGCCAGAACATCCAGATCCCGCCCCGCCAGCCCCTTGGGCCAGCGCGCACAGGACATGGCGATCATGCCCCGCAATACCCGGGTAAAGGCCGCCACGGCCTCGGGCGGGGGGGTGCCAACGGCCATGGTGCGGGTGATGTCGGTGGTGCCATCGGCATATTGCCCACCACTGTCCACCAGCAACAATTCCCCATCCGCCAGCTTGCGGTTGGTTTCCTCGTTCACCCGGTAATGCACAATCGCGCCATTCGGGCCAGAGCCGCTGATCGTCTCAAAGGAAATATCGCGCAGCTGATTGCTCTCGCGCCGAAATCCCTCCAGCACGGTCACCACATCAATTTCCGTCAGATCCCCCGGCGCTTCATCGTTCAGCCAGGCGAGGAACTCGCACATGGCGACGCCGTCCCGCAGATGCGCGGCGCGCATGCCGTCCAACTCGGCTTCGGTTTTGCAGGCTTTCGGCAAAACACATGGATCGCGGCCCTCGACCACCTCGGCCGTGATCGCATCAACCACCGCCAACGGCACAGTTTCAGGATCCACCAGAACCGGCCCATCCAGCTTGGCCAAAGCCGCCGAAAAACCATCCGGTGCATGCTGGCGCACATCCGGCCCCAGATCGACATCCCCCAGCTTGGCCGCTGCCATGAACAGATCAACCGTGCCATCGACATGCACCAAGGCAAAGCCATGGGCCACCGGATTGCGCGGAATGTCGGTGCCGCGGATATTGAGCAACCAGCAGAGCGAATCCGGCAAGGTGATGACCGCAACCGCGGCCCCCAGCGTCTTCAACGCGGCGGCCAGCTCGGCACGTTTTTCGGCCGATGTACGTCCGGCCAAGGCGTCGGGATGCAGATGAACCGGCTCCATCGGTGGCGCAGGCTGATCTTCCCAGATGGTGTCAATCAGATTGCCACAGCGGGTCAGCACAATCCCCGAACCGTTCAGCCCACGTTCCAGATCACGGTATTGCCGCAGGCTGTGCAACCAGGGATCAAACCCCAGATCGCCCTCCGACAGCCGCGGCCTGACCCAATCCGCCAATTGCACCTCGGGCCAATCCACCGGCGTAAAATCCTCTGCCACCTGGGATTTGACCTGCACCCGGTAGCGTCCATCGACAAACACCCCGGCCTGATCGTCCAACACCACTGCAAAGCCCGCCGATCCGGTAAATCCGGTTAACCAGGCCAGCCGGTCATCGCGTGGCGCAACATATTCGCCCTGGTGCACATCTGCTTTCGGCACAATGAAACCGGCCACGCCGTGCCGCGCCATCTCCGCGCGCAATTGTGCCAGTCGTGGCGGCCCTTGCTCGGGTCGTGCAGTGACGTCGAAGGTCTGAAACATATCGCAGGCCCGTCCTTCTTCTGTTCAAAAATATCCCGGGGGTGAGGCCGCAGGCCGAGGGGGCTGGCCCCCTTCTGATCGCCCGCAACACCCAGCTTTCGGCCTATCCGGTCTTGCGCATCCCCATCACCCGCGCGCGTGCACGTGGGTCTGTGTCAAACAAGGCCGCCAATTGCTCGGTCATGGCCCCCGCCAATTGTTCCACATCGGTGATGGTCACTGCGCGGTCGTAATAGCGCGTCACATCATGGCCGATCCCAATCGCCAGCAGTTCCACCGCCCGCCGCCGTTCCACCATGGCAATCACGTCGCGCAGGTGTTTTTCCAGAAAATTCGCCGGATTGACCGACAGAGTGCTGTCATCGACCGGCGCGCCATCGGAAATCACCATCAGGATCTTGCGTGCTTCGGGCCGGCCCACCATGCGGCGGTGCGCCCATTCCAGCGCCTCGCCGTCGATGTTTTCCTTCAACAGGCCTTCTTTCATCATCAGCCCCAGATTGGGCCGCGCCCGGCGCCAGGGCGCATCGGCGCGTTTATAGATGATGTGGCGCAGATCGTTCAGCCGTCCGGGCTGCTGTATCCGGCCTTCGCCCAGCCATTTTTCCCGCGAAAGCCCGCCTTTCCAGGCGCGTGTGGTAAAGCCGAGGATCTCGACCTTGACCGAGCACCGTTCCAGCGTCCGGGCCAGAACATCGGCACAGATCGCGGCAATGGAAATCGGCCGCCCCCGCATCGAGCCGGAATTGTCCAACAGCAATGTCACCACGGTATCGCGGAATTCGGTGTCTTTTTCGACCTTGAACGACAGGGGCGTGGTCGGATTGGCCACCACCCGCGCCAGACGTCCGGCATCCAGAATGCCTTCTTCCAGGTCAAATTCCCAGGATCGGTTTTGCTGCGCCTGCAAACGGCGCTGCAACTTGTTGGCCAGACGCGACACCGCGCCCTTCAAAGGTTCCAATTGTTGGTCCAGATAGTCGCGCAACCGTTCCAGTTCTGCGGGATCGGCCAGATCTTCGGCGGCGATTTCTTCGTCGTACTCGGTGGCAAAGACCGTGTAATCCGGGTCGGCATCCGAAACCGGCGCGGGCGCGGGCGGCTCCAGCGGCGCCTCGCCTTCGGGGAGTTCGGTTTCCTCGCCGCTTTCCTGATCGGCCATGTCATCCATGGTGACCTGGGCTTCGCTTGGGTCTTGTTGTTCTTCCTGGCCTTGTTCCGGGTTGGCCTCGGCCTGATCGTCCTGTTCGTCGTCCTGACCGGTCGAATCCGGATCTTGATCCTCGTCCTGGCTGTCCTCGGCCTGATCTTCGGACTCGTCGTCGAGATCATCCGGGTCTTCGCCCAGCTGATCGCCATAGCCGAGATCCTGAATGATCCGCCGGGCAAATTTGGCAAACTGGCTCTGATCGGCCAGCAATTCTTGAAGATCCTCCATCTGGCCACCGGCCTGATCTTCGATGAAGCCGCGCCACAGATCCATGACATTGGCCGCCGCCGGTGGCAGATCACGGCCCGTTGCCAGATGCCGGATCAGATAGCCCGCCGCCACTGGCAATGGCGCATCCGAGGCTTTGCTGATCTGGTCATAGCCGCGTTTCAGCGCATCGGCGTTGATCTTGGCGTCGATATTGCCGGCGGTGCCGGGCATGTCGCGTGCGCCGACGGCCTCGCAGCGGGCGGTTTCCATCGACTCGTACAGATCGCGGGCGATGTCGCCGGGGGGGGCATAACGCGCGTGGGTCTTGGCGTCGTGATATTTGTGTTTCAAGGCCAGCGCATCGGCTGTGCCACGCGCCAACAGAACCTCGTCGCGGCTCATCCTGCGGCTGACCTGGGGCAGGCGCATGGCATCGCCGGACACCCCGGACGGGTCCACCGAATAGCTGACGGTCAATTCAGGATCGTCCGCCATCACCTTGGTGGCTTCGGCCAGGGCTTTCTTGAACGGATCTGCGGGGTTGTCGGTCTGCGCCATGGAATGCCTGCGGAAGTGGTTTTCAACGGCGTCACCCTAGTGATGCAGGCGGGCAATGGCCAGAGAGCGGATGCGTTTTCCTGACTGCAATTTCTGCGTTCAGCTACCCGCCAAGGATCATGCGACGGCAGGTGTTGATGCGGGACGCCATGCGCGCCGCTGCCATGTCACGCCGCCGCGCGGTGTCGCCATATTGGTGCCGCGCCAGAAGATGGGCCATTTGCACCCAACCATCGGTGCGCCATCGCTGTGCCTGTCGGTTGTTTTCCGCGTCACCAATCACCGCATCCAACAGCATATCGAAATCGGACCGCATGCGCCGGGTGGTTTCATGCGCGGGATCGCCCACCGCCGCCTGTTGCACCGACAGCGCCCAGAGCCTGCCGGCGCAGACCGCAAACGCCTCTGCTCTGTCGCCCGCAGGGGGCGGAGATGCAAAGGCGGCGGACAGGGTCATCGCATTCAGAAGAGCCGCCGCCGCAAGAGGGCGAAGCTTCCGTACCATGTAACGAATTTATGACAATGGTATAGTTCAGGTCAATACAAAGTATATACGAATTGGTTGGGGAAGGCCGCATAGGGCGGCGGTGCCCGGAATTTCAGCACATCAACTCAGCAACAAACCGGTGCATTCCGAAAGCCTGATCTGAACCATTTTACTGGCCCGTCGGGCTTCGCGGGTATCGTCGGAAAATGTGGCGCGGGTCAGCAGACTGGCGAGGGCCATTTTGGCATCTACCCTGAGATGCAGGATTTCGCGCCCTTTGCCGGGCGGGGTGACCGCACCAAGCAGCCCGATCATCTGGTCCCGCTGGCGTGCTGTGTGCTCTGATCCTGGCCCGTCAAACATCCACTGATGTTCCATCCAGGCCGACAACCGCCCGGTACAGGTCGCAAACAGATGGGCCGGATCTGGCGCCGTTGTCGGCTGCGCTGGCAGAGAGGTTGAGGTCACCACCAGCGCAACGAAACTGATTAAAGTTCTCAAACCGCTCATAATTGGAGCATATCACAAGATTAATGCGTCAAGAATTGGGCGTTATGAAAACTTTTGCCGTTGTTGTGGTTTCAGCACGGCTGCACATGCAGAAACAGCGCCCATTGGGCGCTGCTCATTCAGTCCCTTGCGGGCTGTCTTCGCGATGCGGGCCCGCAAGGGCCCCAAAGAGCGGTCAGCCCAATGCGAGGCTCGCGGCGCTCTCTGGCAGTTCCTCGTCAAAACAGCGCTGATAGAATTCCGCCACGGTCTGGCGTTCCAGCTCGTCACATTTGTTGAGGAACGACACCCGAAAGGCATAGCCGACATTGCGGAAGATCTCGGCGTTTTGCGCCCAGGCAATCACCGTACGCGGCGACATCACCGTCGAAAGATCCCCGTTCATGAAGGCCGTGCGCGAAAGGTCCGCCACAGTGACCATCTGTTTGACGGTCTTGCGGCCTTTTTCGGTATTGTAATGCGGGCATTTCGCCAGAATGATCGCGCATTCCGCATCAATCGACAGATAGTTCAGCGTCGCCACCAGCGACCAGCGGTCCATCTGGCCTTGGTTGATCTGTTGCGTCCCGTGGTACAGCCCGGTGGTATCGCCGAGACCCACGGTGTTGGACGTGGCAAAGATCCGGAAATAGGGGTGCGGGTTGATCACCTGGTTCTGGTCAAGCAGCGTCAGCTTGCCGTCAACCTCCAGCACGCGTTGGATCACGAACATCACATCGGCACGGCCGGCATCATATTCGTCAAACACAATCGCGGTCGGGTTGCGCAGCGCCCAGGGCAGGATACCTTCCTGAAACTCGGTGACCTGCACGCCGTCCTTCAACTTGATCGCATCCTTGCCGATCAGGTCGATCCGGGAAATGTGGCTGTCGAGGTTGACGCGCACCGCAGGCCAGTTCAACCGCGCGGCGACCTGTTCGATGTGGGTCGATTTGCCCGTGCCGTGATAGCCTTGGATCATCACCCGGCGATTGTGGGAAAACCCGGCCAGGATCGCCAATGTGGTATCGGGATCAAACTTGTAGGTCTGGTCCACATCCGGCACGCGATCGCTGCGCTCGGCAAAGCCCTTGACCATCATGTCAGTGTCGATGCCGAACACATCGCGCACCGAGATCTCTTCAGAGGGTCTCATATTTGGGTCCATCGTGCCGTCCGCCATGGCCGCGTCCTTTTCGGTCTCAACTCGTGTTTTGCGTCACGGTTCGTGCACCATATTCGCAGCAGTGGCAAGAGCAGGGACCAGAATTGCCGGGTTGGTTTCGAAACGGGCCTTGCCACCACCGCATCGCGCTCTATCGTCAGGCTCAATCAGACACCGGGGGCATCACCGTGACGACGCAGGACCTTGATGATTTGTTGGCGCGGGTCTCCATGGCCGACCGCAAAGCATTTTCCGCACTTTATTCTGCAACATCCGCGAAACTTTTTGGACTCTGCCTGCGTATCTTACGGGACAGGGCACAGGCAGAGGACGCGTTGCAGGAGGTCTATGTCAAGATCTGGCAGCGCGCCGAGGCCTATCAACCCGGTCGCGTGCGGCCGATGACCTGGCTGATCACCGTGGCGCGCAACCATGCCATTGACGTGTTGCGGCGCAATCGCGCCGGAGAAGGGCGGGCCGATGGCGACGAAAGCCTGATCGACCGTCTGGAATCGCCTGACCCCGGCCCGGCCGAGCAGCTTGCCCAAAAGGGCGAGCGCGCCCGGATCGAAGCCTGCCTTGACGAACTGGCCGCCGAAAAATCAGCGGCGGTCCGGTTGGCCTATCTTGAAGGGGCCAGCTATGCTGAATTGGCAGCGCAGTTTGCGGTGCCGCTTAATACCATGCGAACCTGGCTGCGCCGCAGTCTGCAATCTTTGAAGGCTTGTCTGAGTTAATGAGTGACGCAACCGACATACCCGATAGCGATTCCGTTCTTGCAGCGGAATACGTGCTTGGCCTGTTGTCCGAGGATGCCGCGCGCGACGTGGCCCGGCGGATGGTGCGGGAACCGGCATTGCGCGATCTCTTCGACACCTGGACAGAGCATTTTGCCGATCTGGCCGCCGATCTCGACCCGGTGCCTGCGCCGGACGGGATCTGGACCTCGGTTGAAACCCGATTGTTCGGTGCGCGCAAACCGCTGTGGCGACGTCTTGGGGCGGGGCTTGGACTGGGGCAGGCGGTTTTGGGCGGCGCTTTGGCCGCTGGCCTGGCGCTGGCCGTGGTGCAATTTGGCTGGCTGGAACCGGACAGCGCGCCCTATACGGCTGCGCTGACCACAGAGGCCGCTGAAAATGTGGCCCGGATCGAGCTTGATGCAGACAGCGGCGCATTGACGGCGGAATTGATCGGAGCCTTCCCGGAGGATGGCCGTGCGCGCGAGCTTTGGTTGATCCAGGGCGACAATGCACCGGTGTCGCTGGGTCTGCTCAGCCCCGGCGTTGTTGTGGCCCTTGCGGTGCCCGATCCGCTGCGGGGCGCGCTGGATGGCGCTGTTCTGGCGATTTCGGACGAGCCCGCCGGCGGCTCACCCACCGGCCTGCCCACTGGCGCGGTGCTGGCCACCGGGGTCATCACGGCGACGTGATGTCTTTGTGATCGGTGGCGCGAAACTTTTGCGCCACCGCCTGCGTCTCTACTCCTGAGCGTGGCCACAACGGCCTCGCAAGACTGACAGGAGTTACCATGACTTTCGCCAAAACCACTCTGACCGCCGTGGCCCTTGCTGTGACCACCACCTTTGCTTTCGCCGAAAGCCATGCGGAAACCGGCAATCCAATGGTGGGCGGCGCGGCCATGTTCGCGGACAAGAACATCGTCGAAAACGCGGTGAACTCTGCGGATCACACCACGCTTGTCGCCGCAGTCAAGGCGGCCGGTCTGGTCGACACATTGATGGGCGAAGGCCCGTTCACGGTCTTTGCCCCGACCAATGCCGCATTCGACAAATTGGCTGGCGGGACCGTGGAAACCCTGCTGAAGCCGGAAAACAAGGATCAGCTGACCAAGATCCTGACCTGCCATGTGGTGTCGGCCGATGCGATGTCGATGGCGATCAAAGGTATGATCGACGACGACAACGGCAAACATCCGGTGCCAACGGTGGGCGGCTGCACGCTGCAGGCGACCTATTCCGGTGATGAAATCACGCTGGAAGACGAACGCGGCCGCATGGCCAAGGTGACAATCGCCGACGTCAAACAATCCAATGGCGTGATCCATGTGATCGACACGGTTCTGCTGCCTGCGATGTAAATCACGCTGGTTGCCGAAACATTGGATCGCGCCGCGCACACACACCCGGATAACGCGATTCAATGCCCGCCTCGGCGCATCTGTGCCGGGGCGGGACATAAATACTGGCCCGCCCCAGCCAAACACCGCCACAATCTGTCAGAGGAGCCCGACATGACATTCTCAAGACGCCGATTTCTGACCGCCTCCGCCGCGACCGCCACATTGGCTGTCGGCGGATCGCCCCTTGCCTTGCAAGCCGCGACAGGCAGCTTCGAAATCACCCGCACCGATGCGGAATGGCGCGCAATGCTTAGCGATGCGCAATATGCCGTGATGCGTCAGGAAGACACCGAACGCGCCTTTTCCTCGCCGTTGCATGACCAGAAAACCAAAGGCACCTACCTGTGCCGTGGCTGCGACCTGGAAATCTATGCCTCAGCCCACAAATTCGACAGCGGCACCGGCTGGCCCAGCTTCTGGCAATCTCTGCCCGATGCAATTGGCACAAAAGAAGACCGGTCGCTGTTTGCCACCCGGACGGAATGTCATTGCCGCCGCTGCGGGTCGCATCTGGGGCATATCTTCGACGATGGCCCGAAACCAACCGGCATGCGCCATTGTCTGAATGGCGTCTCCCTGAAATTCCGCGCGGCCTAGCCCCGGGGGCGGATCACCCCAAGGCTTCTTCTGTTCAAAAATATCCCGGGGGGGTCGCCTTGGCGACGGGGGCAGAGCCCCCATTCACCTGGATCGGCGCAGATCACTTGTCAGCGAAGTTCCGGCTGTCCTTGACCTGTTCCCAGGCCCACATCACTTCGTTCAGCTGTTCTTCCTGCGACCGGTCCCCGCCGTTCATGTCGGGGTGCAGCACCTTGATCAGCGCCTTGTAGGATTTGCGGATCTGAACCTTGGTCCAGCTTTCACGGGCCTCAAGAATTTCGATCGCACGCCGTTCGGTGGGCGGCAAACGCCGACTTGGGGTACTGGGATTGCGTCCGGGATTGCGGGTGGCATTTTCACCCAGAACCTGATGCGGGTCTTCAATGCCCAGCCGCGCCCAGGCCTTGGCCTCGGGGTCGCGGAAATCCTTGGTCTTGCGCTCCCACACCTTGTCGGATGTTTCCTGCGCATTCATCTCGGCTTCTGTCTTGCCCTCAAAGAAGCTCCACCGCGCGTTATATTCGCGAATGTGTTCCTTGCAGAACCAGAAATAATCATCCAGCACATCGGGCGCCTTGGGCGCGCGATAGAGCCCGCGCTCTTCGCAGCCATCAAGATCGCAGACCCGCTGCGAGGTCTCGGATGCCCCGGACATACCACGCCGACCACGTGGATTTTTCTTCTTGGCGGATGATACGGACATATCGAATCCGAATGGGTCTGATTTACTCATAGCGCGCACCTTTTCGACTCGGACGTGGCAGTTTAGACCATTGAGGACCAGAGGGAAGGGGCCCGGAAAAATTTCATGAAACGTTCAGAAGAAATCCGCCAACGCCTTGATACGGTCTTTGCGCCGGTCGAATTGAGTGTTGAAGACGAAAGCGAGGCGCATCGTGGGCACGCCGGTTACCAAGAGGGTGGCCAGAGCCATTTTCGGGTCCGGCTGCGCAGTGCCGCCTTTGAGGGGCAGTCGCGTATCGCCCGGCATCGCGCGGTGCACTCTGCCTTGGGGCCAGAGCTTGTCGGCGCGATCCATGCGCTGACGCTGGACCTCGATGTGCCCTAGATCCTGACCCTTAGGGGCGCAACACCAAAGCCGGGGCCAAAGACAGGTCCAAAACCGGGGCCAAAGACGGGCCCAAAATCGGATCAGTCTTTGGCCGGACCTTCGGGGCGCGTCGCGTCGCCGGGGGCCACGGCATCAAGGGCGGGCGGGCTGCTGGGCTCTGGCGTGTCCGGCTGCGCTGCGGTCTCTGGCGTTTTCTCTTCGGCCAGAATGCGCGCGGCATCCAGAACGGGGATGTCTTTTGGCAGCTCCTGCGGTGGCGTATCCTGGGGTGGGTCCAGAAGCCGGGGTTCAAAATCCGCCAGATCGGCGTCCCGCGCGCGGCGAAACACCAGAACATTGCGGAAAACCGTGGCCTTGCCCGAGAGGCCCTGACGTTCCTCGCTGGGCAGGGTCTCGGCGCGCTGATATTCCCAACCTTCGGCCGCAAGTTCGTTCAATGCATCTTCCAGCGCATGGGCAAACCGCCCATCTGCACCTTTTACACCCCGTGCCTTGCGCCCCCGGTCAGGGGCCGGCACCACCTTGTACTCATATGTCGTCATGTCGGGTCCAAAATCATAAATGCCGTTAAAGCGCAACATCGCCACAGCGCTGGACAAAAATCTTCAGGGATTTTTGCAAATTCCGATCACGGAATTTGGTCCCCGGACCATGCACCAATGTGCAAAGTCCAAGGAATGGGCGTTTTGACGTAACGCCTGTTACTGCGCCAGTTTGGCGGCCACGATTTCGTTCACGGCCTTGGGGTTGGCCTTGCCGCCGGTGGCTTTCATCACCTGACCCACAAACCAGCCTGCCAGCTTCGGATTGGCACGTGCCTTTTCCACCTGAGCGGGGTTGGCGGCGATCACCTCATCCACGGCGGCCTCGATTGCGCCGGTGTCGGTCACCTGCTTCATGCCACGGGCTTCGACGATCTCGGCCGGGTCACCGCCCTCGGTATAGACGATTTCGAACAGATCCTTGGCGATCTTGCCGCTGATGTCACCCTTTTGGATCAGGGTGATGATGCCGCCCAATTGGTCCGGCGTGACCGGGCAATCCGCCAGATCGCGGTCATCCTTTTTCAGGCGGCCAAACAATTCATTGATCACCCAATTCGCGGCCATCTTGCCATCGCGGCCATCCGCCACTTTTTCAAAATAGTTCGCGGATACGGTTTCGGCGGTCAACACGCTGGCGTCATAGTCGGACAGGCCAAAGTCCTTGATGAACCGTGCTTTTTTGGCGTCCGGCAGTTCCGGCAGGGTGGCCGCAATGTCATCAACCCAGCCCTGTTCGATTTCCAGCGGCAGCAGATCGGGATCGGGGAAGTAGCGGTAATCATGCGCCTCTTCCTTGGACCGCATCGACCGGGTTTCACCCTTGTCCGCATCATAAAGCCGGGTTTCCTGATCCACGGTGCCGCCACTTTCCAGCAGGGCAATCTGGCGCTTGGCCTCAAAGTCGATCGCGGCCTGAATGAACCGCATCGAGTTCATGTTCTTGATCTCGCAACGGGTACCGAGGTGGCTGAAATCCTGCGTCGCCTGATATTTCTCGTATTGGCCGGGCAGACAGACGGACACGTTGACATCGGCGCGCATGCTGCCGTTTTGCATGTTGCCGTCACAGGTGCCCAGATATTGCAGGATCTGGCGCAGCTTGACGACATAGGCGGCGGCCTCTTCGGGGCCACGAATGTCGGGGCGGCTGACGATTTCCATCAGCGCCACACCGGTGCGGTTGAGATCGACAAAGGACATGTTGGGGTCCATGTCGTGGATGGATTTGCCGGCGTCCTGTTCCATGTGGATGCGTTCGATCCGCACCAGCCGCGCAGTGCCGTCGCCCAATTCCACCAGAACCTCGCCTTCACCCACCAGCGGTTCATACAGCTGCGAGATCTGATAGCCCTGCGGCAGATCCGGGTAGAAGTAATTCTTGCGGTCAAAGGCCGACTTCAGGTTGATTTCCGCCTTCAGGCCCAAACCGGTGCGTACCGCCTGTTCAACGCAATATTCGTTGATCACCGGCAACATGCCGGGCATCGCCGCGTCAACAAAGGCCACATTGGCGTTTGGTTCGGCCCCGAATTGCGTTGATGCGCCAGAGAACAGCTTGGCGTTGGACGAGATCTGGGCATGGACCTCCATGCCGATCACCAGTTCCCAGTCATGCTTGGCCCCGGCAATAACCTTGGGCTTCGGTGCGTCATATGTCAGGTCAAGCATCCCTGTCTCCTGCGGTTGGAACGTCTGGTAAGAACATCTGGGTTCTAGGGCAGGGACAAAAGCGGGGCAAGGGGCAAGACAGGCCCATTATGCGCCCGGCAGTGGGGAAAGTTGTGGACCTATTGCGCGGGTTGCGCACCGGAATGCAGACGGCGCAGGTCGCGGGACAGGGCGGTGCTGATCGCGGCCCAGGCCTGACCCAGCCCGGCATCGGCTGTGGTCTGCGTCAGATGGTCCGCGCCGGGGGTGCCATACCCGGTGTCCAATATGGACCAGACCCAGGAATGGGTTTCGGTCATCTCGTCACGGATCAACTGGTCGCGATGGCGGGTCAGGGCGCGGCGCTGGCTGCTGTCCGGTCCGGCGGTGCCACTTTGCAGCAGCATATGTGACAGATAGGCGGCCAGCAGGTTGGTCATATGCTGGCATCCTGTGGCCTGATGAATGTCGGTCAGACCTTCGAGAAAGAAGTCGATGTCAAGAAAGGCAAAGGTCGCCGGATCCTGCAACAAGGCGTCCATATAGACCCAGGAATAGCCGCCCGCCCCCCATTTCGGCTGGGTCTGGGCGGCGATTTGGCGGGCCTCGACCTCCAGCTTGGCATAGCTGCCGAACCAGCGCGGCAAAAGGTGCAGACCATAGGCCCGCATATGTCCGGGCATTTGCGGCGCAAGGGCGATCAGGGCGCGAAAATCCTTGCTGACCCGGCGATCTGCATCGGCAATTCCGGCCAAAAGGCCGCAGCGGGCAGAGGCCAGAAAAGGCGAATCTTCCATTGCGGGGGAGAAGGGCGCGAGATTTTGCGCCGCGCGCGAGAAGGATTGTTGAAAGGCGGCGACATGTTGTTCGGGCCGGCCGCGTTGCCAGCCCTGTTTGTACCAGGCCCAACCGGCATCCATATGGGCCAGGGCCAGAAGCGCCGCGCAGGTGGCGGTGTCACGGTGTTCGCCCAGGCTGTGGTCCAGGGCCTCCAGCCCGGCCAGCATGGGGTGATTGGGGGACAATGCCCCGGCTTCGGACACGCTGAGCAAGGCCCGGCTCAGGTCAGACCGTGCGCCAACCGCCAGAATTTCACTGATCGGGGCCCCGGATGGGGTGGTGGCGCGGGCGCGGTCATTGGCGGCGATCAGATTTGCCAGCCCGGCCCAATCTTCCTGACGCGCCAGATTGCGCCCGCGGTTGAACAGCGACTGACAGATGTCGCGCTCGGCGCTTTGGGTCTGCAAGGGGCGACCCAGTTGCGCCAGAAGATCCGGCGAAACGGCCAATGTCCGCTGCGCGTCGGGGGCGGCTGCGCCGGTCTTTTTCTGCCCAAAGCCAGAGGAGCTGCCGAGGCCAGACCGAGCAGAGCCTGACGTCCGGGCGGTGGATTTCGCGGATGTTGCACAGGGCGTCGCGCCGGTCGAACGCTGCAAAACAGCGCCGACGTGTTTGGAAATGGGTTTCAGCAATGCGAACATCTGGATAAGTTTCTCTGGTTGGACTTAGTGGTTGGGTCAACTTGGCGGGTATTTGGGGCATTGCCGTGGCGGTTTGGCGAAAGAGAATGGCAGAAACAGTGTGTTCCCATGGGATTTGCGGCAAAGGTTTGTCGAAACGGCCCGGTTCGGGCAAATTTCGGCGATTTCGCCTTGGTCTCAGCATGTTTCTGGTACTTTTTCCGCTGCCACAAATTGCGCTGAGCCAGTCTGATGCGGTGACACGGCCACCCGAAGCGCCGGTTTCCACCCCGAATACGGCAGCAAATGTGACTGTTGGGGCAAGTGCGCGCGCGCCAAAGACCAGCCCGCGCCCGAAGATCCGAAAAATGGTTTTGCCGGCAACGCGCTGGCGGTCCCGTCCCGAATCGGCGGCCTGGACGGCCAGCATGCTGAGCGCGCTCCGGGGCCATGCCAGCCCACTGGTCGATGTGGTGCCCCGCGATATTGCCGAATGGTGCCCGGCCTATCGCGACAATTCCCCCGAACGACGTGCCGCATTCTGGGCCGGGTTTGCCTCGGCTTTGGCGAAACACGAAAGCACCTATCGCCCGGATGCGGTGGGC
This sequence comes from Marinovum sp. 2_MG-2023, assembly GCF_030548265.1. Classification (NCBI taxonomy): domain Bacteria; kingdom Pseudomonadati; phylum Pseudomonadota; class Alphaproteobacteria; order Rhodobacterales; family Roseobacteraceae; genus Marinovum; species Marinovum sp. 2_MG-2023. Next base: position 127,847 of record NZ_JAUOSD010000013.1, read on the forward strand.
GGTGGCGGGCGGTGGTATGGTCTGTTGCAGATTCTGCCCGGCACGGCGCAACATTTCGGCTGTCGCGCGCGCAGTGGCGCGGCGCTGACCGATGGTGCGGCCAATCTATCCTGTGCGTTGCGGATCATGGCCCGCACGGTGACCCGTGATCAGGCGATTTCCATCCGCGACAGCCGCTGGCGCGGTGTGGCGGCGGATTGGGGGCCGATGCGCTCGGCTGCGAAACGGCGGGATATGTCCCAATGGCTGCGTCAGCAAAGCTACTGCGTGCCCATCGGTGTGACCCGGCCCCGGCTGCGCCCGGCACCATGGCCGCCGCAGACCCAGCCCTAGGCAGGACCGACCTTAGCGGGTTTCAGACACTGAATTTCGGTCGCCGAATTTCAAACGCTGGCGAGTTGCGGGCTGCGTTGCCCGGTGGCCCAGGCGCGCACCGCATCGCCAAAGGCGGTAAACAGCGGGCGCGAGACCGGATCATTCGCCGCATCCCATTCGGGATGCCATTGCACCGACAGCGTAAAGCCCGGCGCATCAGCGATATAGGCGGCCTCGGGCGTGTCATCCGGCGCGCGGCCATCAATCACAAACCGCTTTCCAGCCTGCATCACACCCTGACCATGCAAGGTATTTGTCATCACCTCCTGCGCGCCCATCAGACGGTGAAACCGGCCATCCTGGGTAAATCGCACCACATGGCGCAGGGCAAATTTTTCTTCCATGGTGCCATCGGGCGGCATGCGGTGGTTCATCCGGCCCGGAATATCGCGAATTTCAGGGTGCAGGGTGCTGCCCATGGCAACCGCCACTTCCTGATAACCGCGACAAATCCCAAGGAAGGGCTGCCCGCGCTCGACGCAGGCCCGTACCAGGGGCAGGGTGATTGCATCGCGCGCCCGGTCAAAAGCGCCATGCGCCTCGGTCGCGTCCTCGCCATATTCTGCCGGATGGACATTGGGCCGTCCGCCGGTCAGCAGAAAGCCGTCACAGGTTTCCATCAATTCGGCCACCGAAACCAGCGTCGGATCCGCGGGGATCAGCAGCGGGATGCAATCGGACACCCGCGCAATCGCCTCGGAATTCATCGTCCCACCGGCATGGGCGGGATATTGATCGTTGATCAGATGCTGGTTGCTGATAATGCCGACGATGGGGCGGGCCATTTGCGTCCTCTTTGCGGGTTTCACGTCAATATAAGGCGCGTCTGGCGGCATTGACAACGGCCCCGATCGCAGAGCGGCTGTGCATTTCTGTGCTTTGGCCAAAAGCAAAAAAGAGATGCGCAAAAAATGCGCATCTCTCTATTCCGGTCAAACGACGACGTTCCGGTCAAACGACGACAGGTTCGGGACTTAACCCTGTTGCGCGGCCTTCAGCTCAAGCCGGCGGGCGTGCAGCACCGGTTCGGTATAGCCCGAGGGTTGTTCGCGCCCCAGGAACACCAGATCACAGGCCGCCCGATAGGCGATGCCGTCGAACCCCGGTGCCATCGCGGTATAGGCCGGATCGCCTGCGTTCTGGCCATCGACCACGGCGGCCATCTTCTCCATCGCGGCGCGGACCTGGGCCTCGCTGACGATGCCATGGTGCAGCCAGTTGGCGATATGCTGGGCAGAGATGCGACAGGTGGCGCGGTCCTCCATCAATGCGACATCATTGATGTCCGGCACCTTGGAACAGCCGACGCCCTGATCAATCCAGCGCACCACATAGCCCAGAATGCCCTGGGCGTTGTTTTCCACTTCGCGCGCGATCTGATCCTCGCCCCACATCCGGTAGCTGGCCAGAGGAATGTCCAGAATGGTTTCGACAAAGCCGCGACGGCCGCCGGCCTTCAGCTTGTTCTGAACCGCCATCACATCGACCGCATGGTAATGCAGCGCATGCAATGTTGCCGCCGTGGGCGAGGGCACCCAGGCGCAGTTTGCCCCGGATTTCGGGTGTTCGATCTTGGCCTCCAGCATCGCCGCCATGGCATCGGGCATCGCCCACATGCCTTTGCCGATCTGCGCCTTGCCTTGCAGCCCGCATTCCAACCCGACATCGACGTTCTGGTTTTCGTAACCGCCGATCCAGCCCTTGCGCTTGATGAAATCCTTGCGCGAAAACGGCCCGGCCTCCATCGAGGTGTGGATTTCATCGCCAGTGCGATCCAGAAAGCCGGTGTTGATGAAGGCGACCCGTGATTTTGCCGCGCGGATGCATTCCTTGAGGTTCACCGTGGTGCGGCGTTCCTCGTCCATGATGCCGATCTTGACGGTATTGGCCGGCAGATCCAGCGCCTGTTCGACCCGGCCAAAGATTTCATTGGCAAAGGCCACTTCTTCGGGGCCGTGCATCTTGGGTTTTACGATATAGACCGAGCCATGCACCGAATTGCCGCTGTCGCGCGCCAGATCATGTTTGGCAATCAGCACGGTGATCATGGCATCCATCAGACCTTCATAGATCTCATTGCCGTCGCGGGTCAGAATTGCGGGGTTGGTCATCAGATGGCCGACGTTGCGCACCCAAAGCAGGGCGCGGCCCTTGATCGTCAGATCCGATCCGTCCGGCGCGGTATAGGTCCGGTCTTCGTTCAGCTTGCGGGTATGTGTCTTGCCGCCTTTCTGAAAACGCGCCTCCAGGTCGCCGCGCATCAGGCCTAGCCAATTGGCATAGGCCGTGACCTTGTCTTCGCCATCCACACAGGCAACGCTGTCTTCGCAATCCATGATCGCCGACATTGCGCTTTCGATCACCACATCGGCCAGACCGGCCTGATCGCGGGCCCCGATCATGTGGGTGCGGTCAAATACCATTTCGACATGCAGACCATGATTGCACAGCAAAACGGCATCCGGCGCTTGCGGGTGGCCGCGATAGCCGGCGAATTTCGACGGGTCCGCCAGGGGCAGGTCATCGACCAACAACGCGCCATCCTGCACATGATAACGCCGCGCATCCGCATGGCTGGCACCCGTGATCGGGAACGCCTGATCCAGAAACACCCGCGCGCGGGCGACAACCCGTGCGCCGTGACCTTTGTCGTATCCACCTTTGGGCGGCAGCGCGCCCATGGCGTCGGTGCCGTAAAAAGCATCATAAAGCGAGCCCCAGCGCGCATTTGCAGCATTCAGCGCAAAGCGGGCATTGGTGATTGGCACCACCAGCTGCGGGCCGGGGACCAGCGCGATTTCGGGATCAACGTTGGTGGTGTCGATTTCAAATGCCTCGCCCTCGGGCAGGAGATAGCCGATCTGTTCCAGAAACGCCTTGTACGCTTTGGCATCATGCGGCTGGTTGGCCCGGCCTTTGTGCCAGGCGTCGATCTGGCCCTGAAGATCGGCACGTTTGTCCAGCAGGGCACGGTTTTTCGGGCCCAGATCATGCGCCAGCGCCGACAGGCCGGTCCAGAAGCTGTCCGCATCAATCCCGGTGCCGGGCAGGGCCTGTGCCTCGATGAAATCTGCCAGAATCTTGTCCACGGCCAATCCGGCCCGGTCCACTCTTGTCGTCATGGTTGTCCCCTTTGATACGGTGCCGTGACCGTGCGCGATGGTATACCACTTTCCTAAGCCAATTGCGGGCAGGCGGGCAAGCGGCGTGGCACAGGCGGCAGAGAGATGCACCTTTCGGTTTTTGCGAAGAATGCAGTTGTATTCGGCTGATGTTACCCGGGAATGAGCGGTGTCCAGAAGGTTAGGGGAGTTGCTAAGTTTTCTTGACGTGCGCGGAAAGGAGGGCAATACTTAGGGATATGGCTAAGTATGATCCATCCCTCGATGCGCTGTTCACCGCGCTGGGCGAACCGACCCGGCGCGATATCCTGACCCGGCTTGCACGGGGGCCGGCCAGCGTGGGTGAATTGCATGGCCATCACGACATGGCGCTGCCGTCCTTCATGGCGCATATCACCCGGCTGGAAAGCGCCGGATTGATTGCGACCAACAAAGAGGGCCGCAGCCGGATCTGCGAAATGCAGGGCGCGGCGATCACCCCGGCGCTTCATTGGCTGGAGGCGCAGCGCGCGGTCTTGGCCGGGCGGCTGGATCGTTTTGACGATTATGTTTTGACCCTTATGGAGGAACGCGAGAATGATCCTTGACCCCGATACCGACCTGACCTTCACCCGGACCCTGCCGGTGCCTGTGGCGCTGATCTGGGAATGTTGGACCACGCCCGAACATATCAAACACTTCTTTGTGCCACGTCCGCACAGGGTCACGGGATGCGAGATTGATTTGCGGGTTGGCGGGCGGTTCAACACCAGATTTGAGGTCGAGGGCAATGAAATGGCCAACACTGGCGTGTTTCTGGAAATTGTCCCCGAACGGCGATTGGTGTTCACCGATGGCTATTCCGAAGGCTGGAAACCTGCGCCGGACCCGTTCATGACCGCGATCCTTGATCTTGCGGCGTCCTCGGATGGCGGCACGATCTATACCGCCACCGCCCGGCACCGAAATCCGGAAAAGGCGCGTGTGCATGAGAGCATGGGCTTTTATGACGGCTGGGGCACGGTGGTGGATCAATTGGTCACCTATGCCCAGGGATTGAAATAGAGGGATCCGCGCCGCTTGATTGGGGGCGGGCGGGCCTAACGCGACCCCGAAGCCGTGGGGGATCAGACGCTTGGCAAATTGGCGGCATTTGTCGAAACCGATTGAGCGCCGCTGGTTGTGGCGGGCGTGACGACGCCCTAGGTTGCTGAGGAAACCCCCCAGGCAACAGGCATCCGATGAACGACGCATCCCCCACAACCATCTACCTCAAAGATTACACCCCCTTCGGTTTCACGGTCGAAAGCGTCGATCTGACGTTTCGTCTGGCGCCGCATGCCACCCGCGTGCTGTCGAAGATCCGGTTTGTGCCCAACCCGGATGCGACGGACCGGACATTTTTCCTGCATGGCGAGGAGCTGAAGTTGATTTCCGCAGGGATCAATGGCACCGCCGTTTCGCCGGAAGTGACGGACAAGGGGCTGACCTGTCCCGTGCCGGATGGGCCGTTCACCTGGGAGGCCGAGGTCGAGATTGACCCCGGCAACAACACCGCGCTTGAAGGTCTGTATATGTCGGGCGGCATGTATTGCACCCAATGCGAGGCCGAGGGCTTTCGCAAGATCACCTTCTACCCCGACCGGCCCGACGTGATGTCGGTCTTTACCGTCCGGGTCGAAGGTGATGTGCCGGTGATGCTGTCCAATGGCAACAAGGGTGCGTCCGGCGCGGGTTTTGCCGAATGGCATGATCCCTGGCCCAAGCCGGCCTATCTTTTTGCGCTGGTTGCGGGCGATTTGGTCAACCACCCGGACCATTTCACCACCATGAATGGTCGCGAGGTCGAACTGAACATCTGGGTGCGCGCTGATGACATCAACAAATGCGCCTTCGGCATGGAGGCGTTGAAAAAGTCGATGAAATGGGACGAGGATGTCTATGGTCGCGAATATGATCTCGACATCTTCAATATTGTGGCGGTCGATGATTTCAACATGGGCGCGATGGAGAACAAGGGGCTGAACGTCTTTAACTCCTCCGCCGTTCTGGCCAGCCCGGAAACCGCGACCGACATGAACTTCGAGCGCATCGAAGCGATCATCGCCCATGAGTATTTCCACAACTGGACCGGCAACCGCATCACCTGTCGCGATTGGTTTCAGCTTTGCCTGAAAGAGGGGCTGACGGTGTTCCGCGATGCGCAGTTCACGTCTGACATGCGCTCTGCGCCGGTCAAGCGGATCGACGACGCAAAGGATCTGCGCGCCCGCCAGTTCCCTGAAGACAACGGCCCGCTGTCGCACCCGGTGCGCCCGGAAAGCTTTCAGGAGATCAACAACTTCTATACCGCCACGGTCTATGAAAAAGGGGCCGAGGTGATCGGCATGTTGAAGCGTCTGGTAGGGGATGCGGCCTATTACAAGGCAGTGGACCTCTATTTCGACCGGCATGACGGCGAGGCCTGTACCATCGAGGACTGGTTGAAGGTCTTTGAAGACACCACCGGGCGGGATCTGTCGCAGTTCAAGCGATGGTATTCGCAATCGGGCACACCGCGGTTGACCGTGACCGAAGCCTGGACCGAAGCCGGAACGCCCGGTGAGACCCCGGATCAAGCCCCGGATCTGGCCCCGGATCTGGACCAGAGCGGCACAGGCACCTATACGCTGACCTTCCGTCAGGACACCCGCCCGACACCGGGGCAGGCGACCAAGCTGCCGCAGGTCATTCCGATTGCCGTCGGTCTTTTGGGGGCAAACGGCGACGAGGTGCGCGAAACGCAGGTTCTGGAAATGACCGAAGCGGAGCAGGTCTTCTCTTTTGACGGTCTGGCGGCCAAACCGGTGCCCTCGATCCTGCGGGATTTTTCCGCGCCGGTGATCCTTGATCGCGTGCTGCCCAACGCCGAAAACGCCTTTCTTCTGGCGCATGACACCGACCCGTTCAACCGATGGGAGGCGGGGCGAAATCTGAGCCGCGCGACGCTTCTGGATATGGTGACGGGGGACAAACAGCCGGATTCCGACTTCCTCGACGGGATCAAGGCGGTGCTGCGCGACCGGGATCTTGACCCGTCGTTGCGTGCGCAGATCATGACCTTGCCCGGCCAGTCCGAGATTGCGCAGGCGGTCCATGATCAGGGCATCACGCCGGACCCAGAGGCGATTTACCAGGCGCATGAGGCGCTGAAACTGCGGCTGGCCGAGCATTTGCAGGATCTGCTGCCCGTGATCTATGCAGAAAATCAGGTGGATGCGCCGTATAGTCCCGATTTTGCCCAGGTCGGCAAACGTGATCTGGCGAGCGCCGTTCTGGGGCTGCTCAGCCGGATTGATGGCGGGGCCCAGGCGGGCGAACAATATGGTCGCGCCGACAATATGACATTGCAGCTTTCGGCGCTGTCCAGCCTGTTGATTGCGGGCAAGGGCGAGGCAGAGTTGCAGGCGTTTTACGATCAATGGCGCAATGACCGCCTGGTGATGGACAAATGGTTTGGTCTTCAGGTCGCCCATGCCGCCCCGGACAAGGCCGCGGATGTTGCCAGCGCGCTGAGCGAACATGCCGATTTCACCCTGACCAATCCCAACCGCTTCCGGGCGGTGATGGGGGCCTTGGGCATGAACCATGCCGGGTTCCACCATGGATCGGGCCGGGGGTATGCGCTGATGGCGGACAAACTGATTGAACTGGATGCCCGCAATCCGCAGACCACGGCGCGGATGTGTGCGCTGTTCCAGACATGGCGGCGGTATGATGATGCGCACCAGGCCCATGCGCGCGCGGCATTGGAACGGATCGCCGCGACCAAAGGGTTGAGCCGCGATACAACCGAAATGGTGACCCGCATGCTTGCGCCGGCGTAACACCCGGCTCGGGCGCATCACTTCGACAGGGCCGCCGCAATCGGGGCGGCCTTGACCGGTCCACTTTGGCGCACCCATCTTTGCTGTACCTGTCGGCGGATCTTGGCCGCTTTTTGGGGAATGCGGGCAAGGTTGCGCCGGGTTTCCGCCCATCCCCCGCCCATCCCTCGCACTGGCGCCAAGTTTTTGGTGTCAGTGTCATAATCCTGTTGCTGATCATGTGGCGACTAGCGGGAATGAGAGACCGCATTGACCCGCTGATTCAAGAACGCGCAAATTGGCTGTTTGAGGACCGTATCGCGGCCCGACTGGCCCGTCCTCTTTTGGACCGGCTGCTCAGCTATGACGCGACCGTGGCCCTGGCCACCAAAATGGCCGATCTGCCGTCAGAGCAGATCATGGATCATGTTGGTCGGCTTTTGGCGAAAAAGGTCGAGGTCACCGGGTTGGACAATCTGCCCGCCAGCGGTGCGGCGCTTATCGTGGCAAATCACCCGACGGGAATTGCCGATGGAATCGTGTTGCACAGGATTCTGGCGACTCGGCGCTCGGATACTTACTTTTTTGCCAATCAGGACATTTTGCGGGTGTTGCCCCAGATGGAGGATATGATTGCCCCGGTCGAATGGCGGCTGGAAAAACGCAGTCACGCAAAGACCCGCGCGACGATGGCCTATACTCGCAAAGCGGTCGAAGCCGGGCGTCTTGGGGTGATATTTCCGTCCGGTCGCCTGGCCAAACGGCGGGGTTTTCGCCTGTATGAACGGCCCTGGATGTCGTCTTCGGTGACGATTGCGCGCAAGTTCGACCTGCCGGTGATCCCGATCCGGATGGAGGCACGCAATTCGGCGCTGTTCTATCTGTTTGACGCCATTCACCCGACACTGCGCGATATTACGCTGTTTCACGAGACACTTAACAAGGCCGATCAACGGTTCCGCATTCATGTCGGCGCGCCGATTGCAGCGGCGGATATTCCCGCCCGACCAGAGCACGGCATTGCGATGCTGCGCGACGCCTGTCTGTCGCTGGCGGGGGGGCAAAGCGATTATGAAAGGGCCTTGCCCCTGGTGCGCAAACCGGCGTTTCCTTGAACACTCAGACGCGGCATATGCCAAACCGCTGTTGTTTCCCGCATGGGAAACATGAAATAACCGAGACGAGAATTAGTCCGCAAACGCCCTGTGATGTTATTGCCGTGCCGCAATGGACATGCCGCAGCGCTGCATTTACCAAGTGACCTGGGGGAATCTCCGCCAATTTTTCGAACGCAGCTGTAGAGATGCGTTGAAATAATCTTGCGCAAACGTTAGTGCGCATTGCAATGACGTAACCGACGAAGGAAACGCAAACGTGAAAATCGGGACGCCGAGGGAATTATTTGAGGGTGAGGCGCGTGTCGCCATGACGCCGGAGTCTGCGAAGCAATTG